>NZ_JBVHTA010000023.1:0-129138 GCF_055566095.1 Streptomyces sp. NPDC027962 | reverse complement strand
GCGACCCTCCGCAGCTTCGCGATCAACCAGCTCCGTGCTGCCGGCCACACCAACATCGCCGCCGCACTCCGCGAGATGTCTCTCCGCCCTTTCGAGCGGCCACTGGCCCTCCTCGGACTCAGCTGACCAGCACCGCCCCCAGAACCTCAGACTTTGCAATCACCCTGGGCACCGAGGATGTACGGGCGCCACAGATCCGCGTACGAACCTTCCGGTTTCGGTACCGCGTTGAAGAGCAGGGCGTCACCGGAATAGACGGGCACGACGAACTCGGGCACGCGAGTCGTGTAGTTGACGCCGATCGACACCGCGTTGTCCACGAACGACTCGTAGTCGTCCGCGCCCACCAGGCTCGTCAGGTGCTCCGCGAAGTAGTCGCGGAACTCGGTCTCGGTGGGCAGCGGCCGACCTGCCAGATAGCTGCTGGGAACGCTGTCCAACAGGGCCAGTACCCCCACCTCGTGCCCGCGCCGCTGGAGTTCGGCGGCCATCGCGTGCGCGAGCGTGCCGCCGCTGGAGAGCCCCATGAGATGGAACGGCCCCTCGGGCTGGACGGCCAGCACCTCGGCCACATAGTCGGCGATCATCGCCTCGATCGACTCGGGCAGCGCTGTCGTCCCGTCGAAGCCCTTCGCCTGTATCCCGTAGACCGGCCGGTCCTCGGGGAGCAGGTTGGCGAAGCCCAGATACGGCCAGCTCAGTCCGCCGCCGGGGTGGATCCACCACAGCGGCTCCCTGTCCCCGTCACTCTTGACGGTCAGCACCGGAGCGAACGGATCCGCGCCCTCGGCCGGTCCGTCGTCCGCTTCCAGGTGCGCGGCCAGCTCGGCCACGGTGGGCGACTGGAAGACGACGCGGATCGGTATCTCGACCCCGAGCACCGCGCGGATGCGGGTGATGAGCCGGCTGACCAGCAGGGAGTGACCGCCGAGTGCGAAGAAGCTGTCGGCGACACCCACCTGGTCGAGGCCCAGCACCTCCGCGAACAGACCGCACAGGATGGCTTCCCGCGTGGTCCGCGGGGCCTGGCCGGTCGAGGTGCCCGCGTAGTCCGGGGCCGGCAGCGCGCGCCGGTCCAGCTTCTTGCTCGCGGTCAGCGGCACCTCGTCGATGATCATGATGGCGGACGGCACCATGTGCTTCGGCAGCCGTTCGTGCAGATCGCTGCGCAGCTCGGCCGGGTCGGCGCCGTCCGCACCCGGCACCACGTATCCGGCGAGCCGCCGGTCGCCCGGCCGGTCGTCGACCACCACGACGGCCTCCTCGACCGCGGGGTGCGCACGCAGCGCCGATTCGATCTCACCGAGTTCGATCCGGAAGCCGCGGATCTTCACCTGCTCGTCCGTCCGGCCGCGGAAGACCAGGTCCCCGTCCGGCGTCCACGCGACCACGTCGCCCGTCCGGTACATCCGTTCGCCGGGCCCGCCGAACGGGCACGCCACGAACCGTCCGGCCGTCAGATCCGGCCGGCCGACGTAGGCACGCGCCACGCCCGGACCCGCGATGTACAGCTCTCCGGCCACCCCGGGCAGTACCGGCCGCAGGGCGTCGTCGAGTACGTACACCCGGGTGTTCACGATGGGACGTCCGATCGGGCGGGCCCCTCCGTCCCCCACGAGCGGCATGCTCATGGTGGCGCAGACGGTGATCTCCGTCGGCCCGTAGACGTTCACCATGCGCCGGCCGGAGGACCAGGTGGAGACCAGCTCCGGCGGAGCCATCTCGCCGCCGATCACGAGGCAGGACACCGTGGAGAACGATGCGACCGGCATCGCCGCGAGCATCGTGGGCGTGATCATCACATGCGTGACCCGATGCGCGTCCACCGTCTCGGCCAGGGGCGTTCCGGGCACCAGCCGCTCCGCGTCGGCCAGCACCACGCTCGCTCCCGACAGCAGCGCGGTGAACACCTCGCACAGCGACACGTCGAAGCTCGGCGAGACGAGCTGGAGCATGCGGCTGTCCGCGGTCATCTCGAGCCGGTCCACGTGCGAGGCGACCAGGGACGCCATCCCGCGGTGCGTGACTGCGACCCCCTTGGGCCGGCCCGTCGAGCCGGAGGTGTAGATGACGTAGGCGGTGTTGTCGACAACGGCAGGGCTCCCGACGGCGCTGCCGTCGGCGCCGGACTGCGGCTCGTCCACCCGCAGTCCGGGCACGGGCAGTTCGGACAGAGCGGCCTCGGTCGTCGAGTCCACCAGGGACAAGCAGGCCCCGGAGTCGGACATCATGAACGCGATCCGGTCGGCCGGGACGGCGGAGTCGACGGGCAGGTACGCGCCACCGGCCTTCAGTACAGCCAGCAACGCCACCACCAGGTCCGGCGATCGCCGCACCGACACGGCCACCACCGACTCCGGCCCCACCCCGCGCCGGATCAGTTCATGGGCCAGCTCGTTCGACCGGGTGTCGACCTCCTCGTAGGTCAGCATTGTGTCCTCGAAGAGAACCGCGACCGCGTCCGGTGTCGCGGTGACCTGGCGCGCGAACTGTTCGGGGACGGTTCCGTCGGGCATGGGCGCCGCGGTGTCGTTGGCCTCGATCAGCACTCGGTCCCGTTCGGCGGGCAGCAGCGCATCGACGAGGCCGAGCGGTACGTCCGGGTCCGCCGCCACATGCCGCAGGATCCGCGCGAACCGTTCGGCGATGTCCTCGGCGGTGTCCTGGTCGAACAGGGCCTGCTGGTACTGCATGGCCACCCGCAGATGAGGATCGGCCGTGGCCGCCACGCCGAGCGGGTAGTGGGTGCCGTTCGCCGCACTGACCCGCGTGACGGAGATTCCGGCAGCCGTGTTCGCCTCCGTGATGGCGGTGCGGTCGACCGGGAAGGACTCGAAGACGACGACGCTGTCGAACAGGACGGGCAGGCCGGTCGCGCGCTGGATGTCGGCCAGTCCGTAGTGGTGATGGTCCAGGAGCGCGGCCTGCCGGCTCTGCAGCGTGGTCAGCATCCGGCCGAGCGTGTCCCAGGGGGACAGCCGGACGCGTACCGGCAGGGTGTTGATGAACAGACCGACCATCGAGTCCGCGTCCGGCACGGCCGGCGGCCTTCCCGACACGGTCGTACCGAACACCACGTCCCGCCGTCCGGTCAGACCCGCGAGCACCATGGCCCAGGCACCCTGCAGCAGCGTGTTCAGCGTGACGCCCAACTCGGCGGCCCGCCGAGACAGTTCCTGCGAGACCTCCGGGGACAACGGGACATCCAGGTGCCCGACGCCGCCCTGATCCGCCTCGGCCGGGGCGCCCGGCGCATCCGGGGCGAGGAGGGTGGGTTCGTCGACCCCGTCGAGCTCGGCGGCCCACACCCGCTCGGAGGCGGCACGGTCCTGTCCGGACAGCCACACCAGGAATTCCCGGTAACCGCGCACGCGCGGCAGTACAGACGCGTCGCCGCCCGAGCCGTAGAGGCGCAGCAGGTCCCGGGTCAGCAGCGGCAGCGACCATCCGTCGAACAGCACATGGTGTGCGGTGAAGACCAGTTCGGCCTCCGCCGGGCCGGTGAGCACCAGCGACATCCGCAGCAACGGCGGTGCGGCCGGGTCGAAGTGGGTCGCCTGGTCCTCGGCCAGGAACTGCTGGAACGCCGCGTCCCGCCAGTCCTCGTCCAGGAAGCGCAGATCGATCTGGCGCCACGGCAGCTCAACGCCGTCCCGCAGGAGCTGTACACGGTCCCCGGCCAGGTTGCTGACGAACGCCGTGCGCAGATTGGCGTGACGGTCGAGCAGGGCCTGCCCCGCCGCGCGCAGCCGGGCCGGGTCCACCTCGCCGGTCAGGTGGTGCACCAGCTGTACGTGGTAGGCGTCGTAGCCGGAATCGGCGAGCTGGGACTGGAACAGCAGACCGGACTGCAGATCCGTGAGCGGCCAGATGTCACTCAGCCCCGGGTACTGCTTCTCCCAGGCCTCGATCTCGCTCTGCCGCACCGACACCAGCGGTACGTCGGACGGGGTCAGGCCGCCCGCGCCCGGTGTCGCGACATGCCGGGCCAGGCCCTTCAGTCCGCCGCTCCACAGGTCCGCAAGCTCCTGCACCTCGTCGCGGGAGAGCAGGCCGGTGGGGAAGTCGAACCGGGCTTCCAGCTCCGGGCCCTGCGCCGTGTCGGTGACGAACGCGTTGATGTCCACGGTCGCCATGGCCGGCATGCCCGGATCGGACGCCGTGACGAGACCGGCCGCGTCGACGGCCTCGGTCCAGCCGAGGCCCCGCAGCTCCTCGGGCATGTCGGAGGAGGAGAAACGGCCCAGGTAGTTGAAGGCGATCTGGCCGGTCGAGTGCGGCGCAAGGACCACGCCCGTCTCGTCGTTGAGGTACCGCAGCAGCCCGTAGCCCAGACCCTTGTCCGGGATGGCGAGCAGCTGCTCCTTGACCGCCTTGACCACCGCGCCCGCGGCGAGCCCGCCGGCGAACACCTCGTCGAGATCCGCGTCCGCGACATCGAGGCGTACGGGGAACATGCTCGTGAACCAGCCGACCGTACGGGACAGATCGGCGCCCGGCACGACCTCTTCCTCGCGGCCGTGCCCCTCCAACCGGAACAGCACCGACGACTCGTCGACACCGCGCGCCCGGCGCCACCGGGCGACGGCCAGCGCGAGCCCGGCCAGCAGGCCGTCGTTGACGCCGCCGCGGAACGCGGTGGGAATCCCGGTCAGAAGCGCCTCGGTCACCTCGCCCGGAAGCCGCAAGGACACGCTGTCCACCGTGGAACGGACGTCGATAGCCGGGTCCAGCGTTCGTGTTCCGAGCAGCGGGTCCGGGCCGTGCAGAATGCCTTGCCACAGCGGCAGTTCGGCAGCCACGCGGTCGGCACCGGCCGCTTCGTCCACCAGGGCGTGCGCCCAGCGTCGCGCCGAGGTCACAGGCGCGGCCAGTTCGGGTGTCTTTCCGTCGCGTATCCGGCTCCAGGCCTCGGCGAGGTCCGGCAGCAGGATGCGCCAGGACACCCCGTCCACCACCAGATGATGCAGCACCATCAACAGCCGGCCTGCTTCGGAGAACCACACGAACTGCGCCATCACCCCGGCCGCCGGATCCAGCCGGCCCGCCGCAGCGTCCAACTCCCCCTGCACATCGGCACCGGACTCCGCACGGCGGATCAGCTTCGCGGCGTCGACCGATCCGGGCACACCGACCCGCAGCCCGCCCTCGGCCAGCCGGGAGCGCAGCGTGTCGTGCCGGTCGATGACCGCGTTGAGCGTCGCCGCAAGCGTCGGCTCGTCGATGCCGTCCGGCAGCTCCACGACCGTCGACATCGCGAACCGGTCGATGTCCCCGCCGAGTTCGAACAGGTACTGCGCGATGGGCAGCAGCGGCATCCGGCCCTCGCCGGCGCCGTCCAGCTCCGCCAGAACCGTGCTCGTACCGTTCTCGGCGCTCGCCGCCGCGGCCAGCTCGGCCACCGAGCGCAATTCGAAGATCTGCCGGGGGCTGATCGCGACGCCCTGGGCCCGCGCCCGCGCCACCACCTGGATCGAGCGGATGCTGTCCCCGCCCACCAGGAAGTAGTCGTCGTCGATCCCGACCCGGTCCAGGCCGAGCACCTCGGCGTAGACCCCGGCCAGGATCTTCTCCGGTGCAGAGCGCGGCGCCCGGTAGTCGCCGCCGGTGAACACCGGCTCGGGCAGGGCCGCGCGGTCCGTCTCCCCGTCCGGCGTCAGCGGCAGTCGGGCCAGTACGACGAAGACCGAGGGGACCATCGCGTCCGGTACGCGGCCTGTCAGGAACTCCCGGAGCTGCACCGCGGAGACGCCGGCCGTGAAGTCCATGCTCTCGCCCGTGTCCCCGGCGCCGTCCGGCACGACATAGGCGACCAGCCGTCGGCCTGTACCGCGGCCGTCGTGCGTGACCGCGACGGCCTCGGTCACGGCGGGATGCCCGGTCAGAGCCGCCTCGACCTCGGTCAGGTCGATGCGGGTTTTCTGGACGGTCGCCTGCCGCCCGGCACGCGACCGAACCGGTTCCGTCGCGCCAACGGAGGAGTCCGGCTGCGCAACGAGCTGCCGCAGGGTCCGTACGAAACGGGTGGTGATCTCCTCGGCCGTGGCCCGGTCGAACAGGTCGGTGGCGTACTCGAGGCCGCCCACCACGCCCGTCCCGGGGACATCGGCCATCGTGAGGAACAGGTCGAACTTGGCGGTCTCCGTGGCGACCGTGTTCAGCGCCACCCGCAGTCCGCTCAGCTCGAAGTCCTCGCGCACGATGTTCTGCCAGCCGAACATGACCTGGAACAGCGGGTGGTACGAGGTGGAGCGGTCGGGGTTGAGCAGCTCCACCAGCCGTTCGAAGGGGACGTCCTGGTTGTCGTACGCCGTCAGTGCCTTGTGCCGGACCTGGTCGAGGACCTCGGCGAACGAGGGATTGTCCGGCATCCGGACGCGCAGCACCCAGGTGTTGACGAAGAACCCGACCAGATCCGCGAGGGATTCGTCGGTGCGGTTGGCGATCGGGGACCCGATGGTGATGTCGTCGCCGCCGCCGAGTTGCCGCAGCAGTACCGCAAGCGCCGACTGCAGCACCATGGAGACCGACACCCCGCGGGCCGTGGCCAACTCCTCGACCGCGGCGACTAGTTCGGGGTCGAGGGCGAAGTCCACCATGTCACCGCGGTGGGTGGACCGTGCCGGCCTCGGGCGGTCCGTCGGCAGCCGCAGCGGCTGCGGCACATCCGCCAGCTCGTCCCGCCAGTAGGCGGACTGGACGGCCACCACGCTCGCGGGATCACTCTCGTCGCCGAGCACCTCGCGCTGCCACAGCGTGTAGTCCGCGTACTGCACCGGCAGATCGGACCATCGACTTGCCACGCCTTCGCTGCGCGCCGCGTAGGCAGTGCCCAGGTCGCGCATCAGCGGCGGGATCGACTCGCCGTCACCGGCAATGTGATGGATCACCAGCACCAGGACGTGATCGTGCGCTCCGCAGCGCAGAACGCTCGCCCGCACGGGGAGTTCGGCGGCTATGTCGAATGTGTGGGCGACCGCATCGGCCACCGCACGGTCCACATCGGCCGGGTCCGTCTCGACGACGGACATCGGCAGCGACATCGCGTCGGCAGGCACGACCCGCTGGAACGGCACGCCGTTCTCGTCCTCGTCGATGAGCGTGCGCAGCGTCTCGTGGCGAGCCACCACGTCCTGCATCGCGCTCCGGAGCGTGGGCACGTCCAGCTCGCCGGTCAGCCGCAGCACGAGCGGCAGGTTGTAGGTGGCGGAGGGGCCTTCGAACCGGTCCACGAACCACAGCCGGCGCTGCGCGTACGACAGCGGTACCCGCTGGGGCAGTTGCGCGGCGCGCCGCAGCTCGGGCCTGGCTGACGACCCGGCCGACAGATGCTGGACCAGCTTCGCGACGGTGGGCGCGTCGAAGACGGCCCGTACGGAGACCTCCGCCCTCAGGGCGGTACGGATCCGGCTGACGAGCCGGGTGGCCAGCAGCGAATGCCCGCCCAGGGAGAAGAAGTCGTCGTCGATGCCGACGCGCTCCACTCCCAGCACCTCGGCGAAGAGGGTGCACAGGACCTCTTCGCGCGGACTCCGCGGTCCCCTGCTCCCCTCCGCGCCGCCGCCGAACTCCGGTACGGGCAGCGCCGATCGGTCCAGCTTGCCGCTGGACGTCACCGGCAAAGAGTCCAGGAGCACGAAGGCCGAGGGGACCATGTAGCCGGGCAGACCCGCTTCGGAGTGCGCCCGGAGCGCGGCCGTGAGCTCGTCGGTGTCGTCGGTCGCGGGGACGATGTAGGCCGCCAGGAGCCGGCCGCCCGTTGCCGTGTCGCGGACGACCACGACGGCCTGCTCGACGTCCGGGTGGCTGCCCAGCACGCTCTCGATCTCACCGAGTTCGATGCGGAAGCCGCGGATCTTCACCTGGTCGTCGGCGCGGCCGAGGTATTCGATGCTGCCGTCGGCGCGCCAGCGCGCCACGTCACCGGAGCGGTACATCCGGCTGCCGGGTTCGCCGTACGGGTTGGCGACGAACCGTTCGGCCGTCAGGCCGACCTGTCCGTGGTAGCCGCGGGCCAGGTGGGGTCCCGCGATGTGGAGGTCGCCGGCGACTCCGACGGGGACCGGGCGCAGCGCGTCGTCCAGCAGATACACCTGGGTGTTGGGGAGCGGGCCGCCGATGGGCGGCACGGCCGAACCGCTGAGCGGCTCGCTCAGGGTCGCCACGACGGTGCTCTCGGTCGGCCCGTACGCGTTGATCATGCGGCGGCCCTCGGACCAGCGCGCCACCAGGTCGCCGCTGCTGGCCTCGGCGCCCACCACGAGGGTGCGCAGTTCGTCGAGACCGTCGGGGTCGAGGGTGGCCACCAGGGAGGGGACCAGGAGGGTGTGGGTGATGCGCCGTTCGCGCAGGAACCGCTGGAGCGCTTCACCGACGACCGGGCCGTGCGGCGGCAGGACGAGCGTCGCACCGTTGGGCAGCGCCATCAGCACCTCCATGACGGCGCCGTCGAAGCTGGAGGACGCGAACTGCAGGACGCGGCTGTCGGGGGTGATGCGCAGCCGGTCGGCCATCGCGGCGGCCAGGTTGGCGACGCCGGCGTGGGTAACGAGGACACCTTTGGGGCGGCCGGTCGAGCCCGAGGTGTAGATGACATACGCGAGGTCGTCAGTGCCCGGCCCGTCGGTGGGGGTGGTCACCGGCTGCTGCGCGATCCGGTCGCGGTCCTCGGTGAGGTCGACGACGACGGCGTCGGTGGGGCCGAGGCCGGTGCGCGCGTGCCGCTCGCTCACCACCAGCCGGGCGCCCGAGTCGCTCAGCATGTACGCCAGCCGGTCGGCCGGGTACCCGGGGTCGAGCGGAACGTAGGCGGCGCCCGCCTTCATGATGCCCAGCAGCCCGACGACGAGGTCCGCTCCCCGCTCGACGCACAGGGCGACCACGGATTCCCGGCCCGCGCCCAGCGCCCGCAGGTGGTGGGCGAGTTGGTTGGCGCGCTCTTCCAGCTCCCGGTAGCCGAGCCGGACCCGCTCGTCCTCGACGGCGAGGGCGTCGGGGCGCTCGGCTGCCTGCGCCTGGAAGAGTTCGGGGAAGGTGGCGGCCAGGACGGGGCGCGTGGTGGCGTTCCACTCCACCAGGACCTGGTTCCGCTCGGCCATGTCGAGCACGTCGAGCTGTCCGACGGTGAGCTCGGGATCCGCCGCCAACTGCCGTAGCACCCGCGCGAAGCGGGTCGCTATGACGGACACCGTCCCGTGGTCGAACACATGGTGGTGGTACTGCAGGGCCAGCCTCAGATGGGGGTCGGCGTCGGCCGTCACCACCAGGGGGTAGTGGCTTCCGGTGAACGGGGTGATGCCGGTGATCGCCACCTCGGCCTCACCGTGCGCCGCGCTGATCCCCGCCCGGTCGACCGGGTACGACTCGAAGACGACGACGGTGTCGAAGAGCGTGGGCAGCCCGGCGGCCTGCTGGATGTCGGCCAGTCCGTAGTGGTGGTGGTCGAGCAAGCCGGCCTGCCGGTCCTGCAGTCCTGTCAGCAGGCCCGCGAGCGAGTCACCGGGTGCACAACCGACGTGTACTGGGAGGGTGTTGATGAACAGTCCCACCATCGCGTCCACGTCGGCGACCACAGGCGGACGGCCCGAGACGGTCGTGCCGAACACGACGTCACGCCGGCCGGTCAGCCGGCTGAGGAGCAGCGCCCAGCTGCCCTGCACCAGCGTGTTGAGGGTGACGCCCAGCTCCGCGGCGCGCCGGGCCAGGGCCCGCGCCAGGTCGGCCGGTACCGGGACGGCGACCTGTCCCACTTCGGTGTGGAGTTCCGATCCGGCGCGGGGGGCGAGGAGGGTGGGTTCGTCGATGCCGTCGAGTTCGTCCGCCCAGGCGCGGGCGGCTGCCGGACGGTCCTGCCGCGACAGCCAGGTCAGGAAGTCCCGGTAGCCGCGCACCCGTGGCAGTACGGAGGCATCGCCCCCGGAGCCGTACAGCCGCAGCAGGTCCTGCATCAGCAGCGGAACGGACCAGCCGTCGATCAGCACATGGTGCGCCGTGAGGACGAGTTCCGACCGTTCCGGTCCCGTCGTCAGCAGCGTCATGCGCAGCAGCGGCGACTGGGCGGGGTCGAAGTGGCGCGCCTGGTCCTCCTCGAGGAACCGGCGCAGCGCCTCGGCCCGCTCGTCCTCGCCGGCATCGCTCACATCGAGGTGGCGCCACGGCAGCTCCACGCCGTCGAGCACCAGCTGAACCTGGTCACCGGCGGAGTTCGCCCCGAACGCGGTGCGCAGGTTGGCGTACCGGTCGAGCAGCGCCTGTCCGGCGGCCCGCATCCGCTCCGGGTCCACCCGTCCGGACAGGTGGTACACCATCTGCATGTGGTACGCGTCGAACGTGGTGTCCGCCAGCAGCGCGTGGAACAGCAGTCCCGACTGCAGGGCTGTCAGCGGCCATACGTCCGCCAGCCCCGGGTACTGCTTCTCCCAGGCCTCGATGTCTCCCTGACGCACTGACACCAGCGGTACGTCGGAGGGGGTCAGACCACCGGCGTCCGGCCGCGCCGCATGCCGGGTCAGCCCCTCCAGCGCGGTGCACCACAGATCGGCCAGTTCCTGTACGTCCTCGCGGGCCAGCACACCGGTGGGGAAACCGAACCGGGCGCTGAGCTGCGGTCCCTGCCCGTCGTCCGTCACCAGCGCGTTCACGTCGAGCACGGACAGCGCCGGCATGTCGGCGTCCATCTCGGGCATCAGCTCGCCCGTGCCGGGGGACCGGGTCCAGCCGAGGCCCCGCAGCTCCTCGGGCATGTCGGAGGAGGAGAAACGGCCCAGGTAGTTGAAGGCGATCTGGCCGGTCGAGTGCGGCGCAAGGACCACGCCCGTCTCGTCGTTGAGGTACCGCAGCAGCCCGTAGCCCAGACCCTTGTCCGGGATGGCGAGCAGCTGCTCCTTGACCGCCTTGACCACCGCGCCCGCGGCGAGCCCGCCGGCGAACACCTCGTCGAGATCCGCGTCCGCGACATCGAGGCGTACGGGGAACATGCTCGTGAACCAGCCGACCGTACGGGACAGATCGGCGCCCGGCACGACCTCTTCCTCGCGGCCGTGCCCCTCCAACCGGACGAGGGTCGAGGACTCGTACACCCCCCTGCCGCGGCGCCAACGGGCCACCGCCAGCGCCAGCGCCGCGAGCAGGCCGTCGTTGACGCCCCCGCGGAAGGCCCCCGGCACATCAGTGAGGAGCGACTGCGTCACCGTCGCGGGCAGCCGTACCCACAGGCTCTCCAGCGTGGACTGGACATCGACCGCGGGGTCCAGGGCACGTGTCCCGAGCAGCGGGTCCGGGCCCTCGACGACGGAGCGCCACAGAGCGAGCTCCGCCACCCGCTCCGCGCCGGCCGCCTCGTCCACCAGGGCGTGCGCCCAGCGTCGCGCCGAGGTCACAGGCGCGGCCAGTTCGGGTGTCTTTCCGTCGCCTATCCGGCTCCAGGCCTCGGCGAGGTCCGGCAGCAGGATGCGCCAGGACACCCCGTCCACCACCAGATGATGCAGCACCATCAACAGCCGGCCCGCTTCGGAGAACCACACGAACTGCGCCATCACCCCGGCCGCCGGATCCAGCCGGCCCGCCGCAGCGTCCAACTCCCCCTGCACATCGGCACCGGACTCCGCACGGCGGATGAGCGCCCGTACGTCGGCCGACCCCGGCGGGTCCACCTCCATGGCGCCCTCCACGAGCCGGGAGCGCAGCACGTCGTGCCGGTCGAGGACGGCGGTCAGCGTGTCCGCGATCCCGTCCTCGTCGATGCCGTCCGGCAGGTCCACCACGGCGGACATCGAGAACCGACCGATACCGCCGCCCAGTTCGGTCAGGTAGCGGGCGATCGGCGACAGCGGCATCCGTCCGACGCCGCCGCCGTCCAGCTCCCGCAACGCGACGGCCTTGCCGGCGCGGTCGCCGACCACCGCGGCCAGCTCGGCCACGGTCCGGCACTGGAAGATCTCGCGCGGGCTGACCTCCACGCCCTGCGCCCGGGCGCGCGACACGACCTGGATGGAGCGGATGCTGTCCCCGCCGACGGCGAAGAAGTCGTCGTCGATCCCGACCCGGTCGAGACCCAG
Source organism: Streptomyces sp. NPDC027962 (assembly GCF_055566095.1). Classification (NCBI taxonomy): domain Bacteria; kingdom Bacillati; phylum Actinomycetota; class Actinomycetes; order Kitasatosporales; family Streptomycetaceae; genus Streptomyces; species Streptomyces sp. NPDC027962. The sequence continues at coordinate 117,082 of NZ_JBVHTA010000023.1, read as the reverse complement.
TACCTCGGCGTAGACCCCGGCCAGGATCTTCTCCGGTGCAGAGCGCGGCGCCCGGTACGTCTCGCCCGTGAACTCCGGCACCGGCAGCGCGGCCCGGTCCAGCTTGCCGTTCGGGGCGAGCGGAAGCTGGTCCAGCATGACGAAGGCGGAGGGGACCATGAACTCCGGCAGCCGCTCGGAGACGAACGCGCGCAGCTCCGCCACCGACACCCCCGCGGTCAGGTCGACCTCGAGATGGCCGAGGCTCGCGACGGTGCCGCCGCTCGCGCCCGTGGAGACCACATAGCCCACCAGCTGCTTGCCGCCTGGACGGTCGTACGTGGTCACCACCGCCTGCGCCACACCGGAGTGAGCGGTCAGCGCGGCCTCGACCTCGCCCGCCTCGATCCGGAAGCCCCTGACCTTCATCTGGGCGTCGTCACGGCCGGCGAACTCCAGTTGGCCGTCGGCGTTCCAGCGGGCGAGGTCGCCGGTGCGGTACATGCGGTCCCCGGGCGGCCCGAAGGGATCGGCCACGAATCGCTCCGCCGTCAGGCCGGCCCGGCCGTGGTAACCCCGGCCGACGGCGCCCGCGACATACAGCTCCCCCACGACCCCAGGAGGCACCGGGGCCAGTCCGGGCCCCAGCACATAGGTCCGCATGTTGCCCAGCGGCGCACCGATCGGCGCGCTGCCGCAGGTGTCCGATCCGGGCTCCTGGGGGGCGACGTAGGTGGTGGCGTAGAAGCTTTCGCTCTGTCCGTACGCATTGATCACCCGTACGCCCGGGAACGCGTCCCGCACCCGTCGGACCAGGGACGAAGGCAGGGCCTCACCCGCGAACACCACGCTGTCGACCGTGGTCTTGCCCGCGATGTGCTCGATGAGCTCGCTGAAGACCGAGGGGACGGTGCTGATCACACTGCCCGACCAGCCGCCCTCCTCCTCCAGGACCAGCACGTCGCGGACGACCTCGACGGTGCCGCCCGTGGTCAGGGTGGTGACGATCTCGAACACCGACACGTCGAAGTTGACCGACGTCCCCGCGAGCATCCGCGAGCCGGGCTCCAGGCCGACGGACGACGCCAGCCGGGTCACACCGTTGACCACGCCGTGATGGGTGATCGCGACGCCCTTGGGCGTCCCCGTGGATCCCGATGTGTACATAACATAGGCCATGTTGTCCGGACGCGGCGGGACAGCAGGGGCATCCGCCGGGCCGCTCGTCAGATCGATGTCGTCGAGGTGGATGCGGGGGGTGCTGTCGTCCGGCAGCACCCCCGCGGTGCTCGCGTCGGTGAGGATCAGCTGGGGCCGGGCCTCGGAGAGGATGAGGCCGAGACGTGAACTCGGGTAGCGGGGGTCGATGGGCAGATAGGCCGCGCCCGACTTGAGAATTCCCAGGAGCGCGGTCACCAGGTCCGCGGAACGCGGCAGCGCCAGGCCGACCAGCGTCTCCGGGCCGGCGCCGAGCCGGACGAGTTCGTGGGCGAGCCGGTCGGACCGGGCATCGAGCTCCGCGTACGTCAGCTCCTGCGAACCGGACACGACAGCAATCGCTTCCGGCGACGCACCGGCGTGCCGCGCGAAGAGTCCGGGGACGGTCGACTCGAGGGTCGGGGCGGCCGTGTTGTTACGGCCGGCCAACAGCTCCTTCTCGGCCGGCGCCAGTACGTCCACCACGCCGAGCCGCGCACCCGGCTCGGCCACGAGGTGCCGCAGCACCCGTACGAAGCGCGCTCCCGTCTCCGCCACGGTCGCCCGGTCGAACAGATCGGTCGCGTACTCCAGGGTGCAGCGCAGGCCCTGCTCGACGACTGCGAAGTTGAACTCCAGGTCGAACTTGGCGGTCTGTGTCGGAACGGCCTCGAGCTTCGCGGTCAGCCCCGGCAGATCGAGGTCGAGGTGGGCACTGCTCTGCCAGCTGAACATCACCTGGAAGAACGGGTGGTAGGCCGTGGAGCGCTCGGGGTTCAGCGCCTCGACGAGCCGCTCGAACGGCACCGCCTGGTTGTCGTAGGCGTTCAGCGCCTTGTCCTGCACCCGCTCGAGCACCTGGTCGAGCGACGGGTTGCCCGACAGATCGGTCCGCAGCACCCAGGTGTTGACGAAGAAACCGACCAGGTCCGTCAGCGCCTCGTCGGTGCGTCCGGCGATGGTGGACCCGATCGTGATGTCCTCGCCAGCGCCCAGGTGGTGCAACAGGACGGCCAGGGCAGACTGCATCGCCATCGACATCGTCAGGCCCCGGGAGCGGGCCAGATCCTCGACCGCCGCGGTGAGTTCGGGGTCGATCGTGAACTCGACCGCGTCACCGCGGTGGCTGGCCTCCGACGACCGCGGGCGGTCCGTGGGCAGCCGCAGCTGCTGCGGTGCGCCCGCGAGCTCGTCGCGCCAGTAGCCGAGCTGGGTGGACAGCACGCTCCCCGGATCGTCGGCCTCGCCGAGCACCTCCCGCTGCCACAATGTGTAGTCGCCGTACTGCACGGGCAGTTCGGGCCACTGCGGCTCCTCGGACCGCAGGCGGGCCGCGTAGGCGGAGGCCAGGTCCCGGCCCAGCGGCACCATCGACTCGCCGTCGGCGGCGGCGTGGTGCACGACCAGCACCAGCACATGCTCCTCGGGGCCGCTGCGCAGCACCTGTGCCTGCACCGGGATCTCGGTGGAGAGGTCGAACCGGTGGGACGCCGCCCGGGCCACCAGGGCGTCGATGCCGTCGGACCCCACGTCGACGACCGGCACGGCCGACAGCAGGCCCTCGACCGGCTGGACCTGCTGCACGGGCATGCCGTCGCCGTCCTCGACGAACAGCGTGCGCAGGCTCTCGTGCCGGGCGACGACATCGCGCAACGCCGCCGACAGCGCACCCACGTCCAGCGCTCCGCTCAGATGCAGCACGAACGGGATGTTGTACGTCGCTGAAGGTCCCTCGAACCGGTCTATGAACCACAACCGCCGCTGCGCAAAGGACAGAGGGATCATTTCGTGTCTACTCCTCGATCGGTCATCCTGCGCGGACGTGGACGGCGGCCCGGTCACACGCAGGCCTCGGCGCCGATCGCGCGTGACAGTTCGACGGTCGTGGGTTGTGGAAGTTCGAGTGAATGAAAGCCCGGATTCCCGTTTCACATCGCACTGCGCCGCATCTTCGATTTCGGGGACGGCAGTGGGATTCCCACGTCGAATACTTTCCGGTCTGCGCGCTGTGGGGTCAAGCGCATTCGCCGCGGACGAGCGCCCTGCCCGGCCGGCTCATGTCCTGTCGACAGGACGCCGTTCCCTGCAGGGCTGCTCACCCGCGGCCGTTGTGCGGGGCGTTCAGTTCGCTCCCTGCCGCGCAAGGATCTCCGCCATCCCTGCCACGGTCGGGTTCTCGTAGAGTTCCTGCGTCGAGACACGGACCGCGAACGTGTCGTCGACCAGCGCGAGCAGACGCGTTGCCCGGATCGAATTGCCGCCGAGGTCGAAGAACGAATCCTCCCGGCCGATTTCGGGGCGGTTGAGTGAGTTCGACCAGAGGAACGCGATACGGCGCTCCAGAACGGTCTCGGGTGCCGTGAACCGGCGCCCCGGCTTGTCGGACGCGGCATCGAGCAGCAGCTGGGCGGTGTCGACACCACCGCTCATGTCCCGCGGGATGTGCGGCACTTCGACCAGGCGCACCGGCACCGAACTGTCACGTATGCTCGGTGCCACGGCCGCGCGGACGGCCTCCGGTTCGACGCCGTCGGCGGTGTAGGCGACGACAAGCTCACTGGCCCGCAGTTGTTCCGGCACCAATTCGTCGACAATCGACGGATTTGCCAGGTCGAGGCCGACGATCAGACTGTGGTGGGGCGCCGCGATCGAGTCGAGAAACAGCCGCAATCCGTCAGCCGGTTCGATGGAACGGAATCCACGACTGTGGGCCGGCGTGGCCGACTGCGTACGGTTCATTCCGATGCCGGTCCACATGCTCCAGGACAGACAATGCACCCTGCGGTGGCGTTCGTGGTACCAGTGGTCGGCGAATCCGACGAGGAAACCGTTGGCCGCGGAATAAGCGCCGAACGAATGCCCGCCGAATTCCCCGTTGACGGAACCGAAGAGCACCAGCGAGGCGTCCGGGCGTGCGGCGAGCACCTCTGCCACGGCGACTGTGCCGGCGACCTTGGCGCGATACTGCGCGGCGAAGTTCTCCGCCGACTCGTTGGCGACCGTGTGCTGTTCGAGGTCGGCCCACTGTGCTGTCGGGTCCGCTCCCGCCAAGTGCAGTGCGCCGTCGAGCGGGCGCCCCCAGCGTGCCTCGGCGGCGGCGACCGCCGCTGCCAGCGCGGCCGCGTCGGCGACATCGAGCTGCTGGTACACGACATCGCCGAGTGCGGCCAGTTCGGCGAGCCGGCCGGCCTTCTCGCCGTCGGCCGGCGAGCGGCCCACGAGCAGCAGGCGCGCCCCGTAGGCGGCGACCAGGTAGGACGCGATGTCGTGCGCGATGCCTCCGAGCCCGCCGGTGACCAGGTACGTTCCGCCCGCGATCAGGGACGGTGCCGCGGTGTTCGGTCCGCTGTCCTCCTCGACGGGCGACAATCGCGGCTGCCACCGCCGTCCTTGCCGTGCGGCGATGATCCCGGCGTGGTTCCGGTCGGCGAGTTCGGTGCGTACGGCCTGCGCCCATGTGCTGGTGTCGGCCGGCAGGTCGAGCTGGCGGACGACGAGTGACGCGCTCTCACCGACGGCGGTCCGTACGAGCGCGGGCAGGGCGCAGGTACCGAGGTCGACGGTGTCCCCGTCGTGCACATGGACCGCGCCCGCGCTGAGGACGAGCAGCAGCGGACGGTCGAACTTTCCATCGTCGAGCGCTCCGACCAAGGAGGTCAGCTCCGCGGTCGCCGTCGTCAGCCGGGTGAGGGGGTCGCCGCCGGGAGCCAGGGGCAGGGCATGGACGACGGTCGACACCGGACCGTGCGCCGAGGTCACAGCCGTGAGCAGCCGCCGCACGTCCCCACGGTCATCGGTTCTGATGCGGTAGCGGTCCGGCGCCTCCTCGGTGAACACCTCGCCCCGGCGGACGGCGACGAACGGCCCGTCGAGGCCCAGGCGCCTCAGGTCGTCGTCCTCGGCGAACACGAGCCGGACCCCGGAGTCGCCCGTCGCCTCGTCGGCCCGGGGTACTTCGGCCCACTGGCGCCGAAAGAGCCAGGTGTCCGCCTGCTCCTGCTCCGGCCGGGTGCCGACCACGCGGCCGTCGAAGGTGCCGGCACGCAACTCGTCGACGAGCGCGCCCCGTTGAATCTTGCCGCTCCCTGTCTTCGGGAACTCCGTCTCGGTGACGGGGACCAGCAGGTCGGGTGCGGTGCCGACTTCGCGTACGAGGGTGGCCCGTACCGCCTCGGTGGTACCGGCGAGGGCGTCGGTGTCCCACTGGAGCGGCACGAAGAAAACCACGAGCTGATCGGAGCCCGCGCCGGGCTCACGCACCCCGGCGGCGGCCGCGAAGGTGACCCGCACCCCGGCGACCTGCTCGACGACGCTCTCGATCTCGTGCGCCATGTAGTTGATGCCGCGCACGATGATCTGGTCTTTCTTGCGGCCCGCGATCACGACCTCGCCGTTGTGCACGAACGCGAGGTCGCCGGTGCGGAACCAGCCGTCCTCGTCGTACGACTCGCGGTTGGCGTCCTCGTTCGCGAAGTAGCCGTGCATCATCGTCAGGCCGCGGATGCGCAGCTCGCCCAGCCGCCCCTCGGGCACCACCGCACCGGTGTCGTCCACGACGCGGATCCGCACCCCGGGAAGGGGCCGCCCCACCGAGGAGAGCACAACGGCGTCCTTGTCGTGCGGGTCGACGTGGCGGATGTTCCCGCTCAGCGACGAGGGGTCGACGGCGACGGTGCCCGCGGCCCTGTCGTCGAGGTGCTGGCGGGCGTACGTGACTCCCGAGCAGGTCTCGGACATGCCCCACACCGGACGCATCGCGTCGGCGGGCAGGCCGTGCGGCGCCAGCAGCTCCAGGAACCGGTGGCTGGTCGACGCGACCACCGGTTCACCGGCGTTGGTGATCTCGCGCAGGCAGGACAGGTCCCACGATCGCTGCGTACGGATCTCCTCGGCGTGTTCGTTGGCCATGGCGAAGGCGAAGTTCGGTGCCCAGGTGTTCGTGGCGCGGTAGCGGTCGACCCAGTCGAGCCACAGCAGCGGGTCGCCGAGGGAGTGCTCGATCTTTGCGTTGATGTGCATGCACCGCAGGAACACGTCGCGGACGTTGTACATGGCGACCGTGACATGGTCGAACGGCATCCAGATGAGGCTGATGTCGTCGCCGGTCAGACCGCAGTGCTCGGCGACGGCCAGCGACCTGGCGACGACGCTCGCGTTGGTGTGGTGCACGCACTTGGGCACCCCGGTGCTCCCCGAGGTGAGGAGGTTGAGCACCGGCGATTCGGGCGTGGCCTCGAACCACGCGGTGTCCGGCGGGAAGGCGGCCAGCTCGCCGACCGTCAGGATCCGCACCTCCGGCTCGCTCCAGAGCTCCCGGACCCCCGCGAGGGGACCCGCGGTGGCGTCGTCGGTGAGCAGCACGGGCCGCTCGAGCAGGTTCCAGGCGTTGTGCAGTTTCCGGTTGGTCTCGTTCGGTGCCTGGTACGTGGTGGCGACACCGACCGGTGTCGGGACGAATCCGCCGAGCACACAGGCCCAGAAGGCGGTGAGATAGGCCTTGTTGGCGTCGAACTGGAACAGCGCGGCGTCGCCGGGGAGCAGACCGGCGGCACGGAGTCCGGCCAGCACCCGTTCGGCTTCGGCGAGCAGCGCGGGATAGGTCTGCAGCACGTCTTCATGGCCCTTGGTGATGAAGATCGAGCCTTTGTCCGGCGCCAGTTCGGCCGCCGCGCGCAGAGCCTCCTGCAAGGTGGCGGGTGCACCGTCCGGGATGTGCAGAGGGCCGCCGTCGAGATCGGCCGGCGCAGCGTCCGTGAGATCCGACTCCCGCGGGGCCGGTTCGGCGGCGCGCTGCGGCACGGCTGCCCGTACGCCTTTGCGTACCACGGCGACCGCGTCGTCGACGCCGGGGACCTTCAAGGCTGCTGCGATGATGTCGTCGAGAACGCCGACCGCGTCCAGGGCTGTCATACGGTCCTCCCGTTCGCCGAGGGGGCCAGCATCTTCCCGGCGATGAGCGAGATCACTTCCGCGGGCTTCTCGAGGAAGTAGAAGTGGCCGCCGGGATAGAAGTGGGTGCTGAAGCCGGCGTTCGTCTGCCTGCTCCACTCGCCCACCGTCTCCTTCGGCGCCCGCGAGTCGGAGTCGCCGGCGAGGACGGTGATCGGGCAGTCCAGCGGGGCCTCCGGAGCCGGGGTGTGCCGCTCCCAGAGGCCGAAGTCGGCGCGGAGCACCGGCAGAAGGGAGCCCATGACGAATTCGTCACCGGCGATCTCTTCGTCGATGCCGCCGAGTCCGATCATCTCGGCGCGGAATTCGTCCTCCTGCAGGTCGTGCAGATGCCGGATCCCGATGACACCCGGGGCGGGCTGAGCGGAGAGGAACAACTGCTCCGGACCCTGGCGGCCCTGTGCGCGCAGCGCCTTGGACAGTTCGAAGGCGAGTGCGGCGCCGCAGGAATGGCCGAAGAAGGAGAACGAGCCGCTGAGCACAGGGCGCAGCGCGTGGGTCAGCACACTGACGAGCGGGCCGACCGCGGTGAAGGGTTCCTCGGCGATGCGGTTCTGGCGGCCGGGCAGTTGCACCGCGATCAGTTCGATCTCCGGCGGCAGTGACGGGGCCCAGTCGGCGTATGTAGTCGCGCCCGCGCCCGCGTGCGGGAAGCAGATCAGCCGGTGGCGGCTCCCGGGTTGCCTGGCACGCCAGATGTACGGGGTCTCGGAGACAAGTTCCGTGCTCTGTACGGTCATTGCTGGGGGTTTCCTAACTCCTCTTGCGCAAGCGGGGACCGCTCGCTGTGGCGATGTCGTCCCAGTGCGAGGCCAGTTCGGCGATGGTCGAGTGGTGGAAGACGGACCGAATGGAGACCTCCGTCCCGAGCTCGTTGCGGATCCGGCCGATCAGCCGTGTCGCGAGCAGGGAATTTCCGCCCAATGCGAAGAAGTCGTCGTCGATTCCGACATGGTCCCGTCCGAGGACATCGGAGAACAGCCGGGACAGGAACTCCTCGCGCTCGTTGCCCGCCGTCCGGCGTTGTCCGCCGGCGGCTTCGGGCAGACGCTTGTGATCGAGCCGTCCGTTCGCCGTCGTGGGCAACCGGTCCAGTGCCACGACCGCGTACGGCACGACGCGGTCGGGCAGGTACCTGGCGACGAACGCCCGCAGTTCGTCTGTGGCGATCTCCACGTGCCCCGCGGCCACGACGTAGCCGACGGTTCCCTCCGCAGCAGCGACGACCGCGGCCTGTGCCACGTCGGGATGGGTCAGCAGGACGGTCTCCACGGCCTGCCGTGCGGCCTTCGCACCCGGGTCGTCGATCTGTTCCAGCCCGCCGTCGGCAGTGATCCGGGCGCGTACACCGGTCCGGTACATGCGGGAGCCCGCCGCGCCGAACGGATCCGCGACGAACCGCGTCGCGGTGAGTCCGCTGCGCCGCGGGCAGCCACGCCCGAACTCCCCGGCCACGTACAGCTCGCCCACGGCACCCGGCGCGGCCGGTGCGAGGGACGGGCTGAGCACATGGACGCGCGTGCGGTCCTCGGACGCGTGCACCACCGGGGCACCCGTGTGCATCTCGACCGTACGGCCTGTGCAGAGGGCGAGCAGGAGGTCCGTCGGCCGCGTCCCCGGGCCGGCCTCCAGGGGTGTGGCGGACGCGAACCGGGGGACATCGGCGGCCAGGCCGCCGTGCGTGACCGCCACGCCGTACGGTTGCGCCGACGCATCCGGTGCGTAGTCGAGGAGGGCCAGGTGACCGGGCAGCGGGCGGCCGTGGCGACCGCCGTCCGCAGGGGCGCTCTCCACGGCGTCGGGCGCGATCCGGATCCGGGGCAGATCGCCCCACAGCAGCCCGTCCGCCGCCTTGTCGACGACCACCGCCACCGGTCCGGCATCGCGCAGGACCGCGTCCGACCACTGCGGCGGGTCCTTCGGGTCGACGGGCAGTGCGCAGGCGCCGGCCTTCAGCACGGCGAGTAGCGCCACGACCTGGTCAACCGGGTCCGAGCAGCAGACCGCCACCACGGAGTCCGTGCCCCGGACGCCTTGGACGAGTTCGTCGGCGAGGCGGTCCGCCCGGGAGTTCAGCTCCTGCCGGCCGGTCGGCACGTCGTCGACGACGAGAGCGACAGCATCCGGATCCGCCGCCGTCCGCCGTGCGAACAGCGCCGGGATCAGCTCGTCGGGTGTGTGCGGCTCGGTCGTCAACGCGGTCCGTTCCTCGGGCGTGAGTACATCCACCTCGCCGACCAGGCCGTGAGGGTCGGCGAAGAAGGCCCGCAGTACGCGGAGCAGCCTGGCCCCGATCCGGTCGGCCGTGTCCCGGTCGACGGCGCTGCGCTTGTACTGCAGGCGCAGCCGGAGGTGGGGGTCCTGCTCCGCCATCACGACGAACGGGTAGTGCGATCCCGCGATGTTGCGGAAGGCGGGGACGGAGAGCCCGGCCGCGGCGCTCGCCTCGGCGATTCCGGCATGGTCGAACGGATAGGACTGGAAGACGACGAGGGTGTCGAAGAGCACCCCGAACCCGGTCGCCTCGTGGGTGTCGGCCAGACCGCAGTGATGGTGCTCCAGCAGGTCGGCCTGCGAGGTCTGCAGCTCGGTCACGACCCCGGCGAGGGTCTTCCACGGCGCGCAACGGATCCGTACGGGCAGGGTGTTGATGAACAGTCCGACACTCGTGTCCACACCGGCCAGCGCGGGCGGGCGGCCGGAGACCGTGGTGCCGAACAGGACGTCGGTGCTGCCGGTGAGTTCGGCGAGCACGATCGCCCATGACGCCTGCACGACGCTGTTGAGTGTGCTGCCCGCTTCCACGGCACGGACAGCGAGTTCCTGCGCCTCGTCGGGTGCGAGGTCCAGGTCCAGTTCACCGAATCCGACAGCCGCGCCCGTGGTACCGGCCGGCGCGAGCAGCGTCGGCTCGGTGACGCCTTCGAGGGCACCCGCGTGGACCCGGACCGACTCTTCGTGGTCACGCCGGGCGAGCCAGGCGAGGAAGTCCTTGAAGGAACGCGGCCTGGGCAGGGCGTGGGCATGGGAGCCGTCCGCGGCGTACAGCCGCAGCAGGTCCTGGAGCAGAAGCGGTTCGGACCAGCCGTCGAAGAGGACGTGGTGCGCGGTGAGGACCAGTTCGGTGCGGCCGGTGCCGATGCGGACCAGTGCCATCCGCATCAGCGGAGGCGTCGCCGTGTCGAACGGCACGGTCCGGTCCTCGGAGAGGAACCGCTCGAACTCCTCGTCGGACAGCCGGATCTCGCGCCAGGGCAGCGCCACATTCTCGAGCGCCAGCTGTACGACGTCACCAGCGGCATTGGGCACATAGGCGGTGCGCAGGCTCGCGTGCCGACCGAGCAGGGCCTGCCCCGCGGCCCGCATCCGCGAGGCGTCGACATCTCCCTCGAACCCGAAGACCAGCTGCACCTGATAGGTGTCGACATCGGTGTCCGCCAGCATCGAGTGATGCAGCAGTCCGGACTGCAGCGGGGTCAGCGGCCATACGTCCACCAGGCCCGGATACTGCTTCTCCCACGTCTCGAGCTCGCCCTGGGCCACGGAGACCAACGACACGTCCGAGGGCGTCAGGCCGCCCGCACCCGGCGCGGCGGTGTGCCGGACCAGTCCTTCCAGCGCGTCCTGCCACAGCCCGGCGAGCTCGCGGACCTCCGCGGGGGACAGCACTGCGGCAGGGGCGCCGAACACCGCGCCCAGCCGGGGGCCGTCGGCGGTGTCGGTCACGGTCGCGTTGATGTCCACCTCGGACAGCGCGGGCATGGCCGCGTCGTGTCCCGCGTCCAGCTCGGCCAGTTCGGTGAACTCGGCCAGTTCGGCGGTCTGGGTCCAGCCGAGTCCGCGCAGCTCCTCCGGCATGTCGGCGGCCGAGAAGCGGCCCAGGTAGTTGAACCCGATCTGGCCGATCGCGTGCTTGCGCAGCACCTCGGCGGTCTCAGGGTTCAGATACCGCAGCAGCCCGTATCCGAGACCTCTGCCGGGCACGGCGAGCAGCTGCTCCTTGACCGCCTTGATCACGGCACCCGCCGCGGGACCGCCGGCGAACGCCTCGTCGAGGTCGGTCCCGGCCAGGTCCAGGCGCACCGGGAAGACGCTCGTGAACCAGCCCACGGTGCGGGAGAGGTCCGCGCCGGGCACGGCGTCCTCCTCTCGGCCGTGCCCTTCGAGCCTGAGCAGAGTCGACGACTCGTCCACTCCCCTGCCGCGACGCCACTTGGCGACCGCCATCGCCAGTGCGGCGAGCAGCCCGTCGTTGACTCCACCGTGGAAAGCTGCAGGCACCGCGGTCAGCAGCGCGTCGGTCACCGGCACCGGCAGCTGCACCCGCACCTTCTCCACCGTGGACTGCACATCGACGGCCGGGTCGAGCCGGCGTGTCCCGAGGACCGGGTCCGGGCCGTCGACGATCGATCCCCACTGCGCGAGCTCCGCCACCCGCTCCGGGCGCGACGCCTCGTCGACCAGGGCGTGCGCCCAGCGCCGCACCGATGTCGCGGGCGGCGGCAACTCGGGGGTCTCCCCTGCCCGTACCGCCTGCCAAGCAGCCGCGAGGTCGGGCATCAGGATCCGCCACGACACCCCGTCGATCACCATATGGTGGAGACCGACCAGCAACCGGCCGGGCCCGGACGGCGGTCGGAACCAGACGAACTGCGCTACGGTTCCGGCTGCGGGTTCCAACCGCCCTGCCAGCGCGTCCAGTTCCTTCACGAGCAGCGCACGCCAGGACTCCCCGGTCCACTGTCCGTCGCAGGCGACGGTCCGGATCAGCGGGTCCACGTCCACCGAGCCCGGTGGCCCCACGAGCATCCCGTCGGGCAGCAGCCTCGCGCGCAGCAGGTCGTGCCGGTCCAGTACGGCGGTGAGGGTCGCGGCCAGTCCGAAGCGGTCGATGCCGTCGGGCAGTTCCAGGACCACCGCCTGGAGCAGCCGGTCGAAGCCCGGGCCGACCTCCTGGATCCAGTGCGCCACCGGCATCAGCGACAGCCGTCCCACACCGCCGCCGTCGAGCTCGGCCAGTACCGGCCCCCGGCCCGCCTCCGCGTTGGCGGCAGCGGCCTCGGCCAGCTCGGCCACGGTCCGGTGCCGGAAGATTTCCCGTGAGCTGACGAGCACACCCTGGGCCCTGGCCCGCGACACCACCTGGATGGACTGGATGCTGTCGCCGCCGACGGTGAAGAAGTCGTCGTCGATGCCGACACGGGTCCGGCCGAGCACCTCGGCGAAGACCCCCGCCAGGGTCTCCTCGTCGGGAGTACGCGGCGAGCGGTAGGCGGCGCCCGTGAACTCCGGTGCCGGCAGCGCCGCACGGTCCAGCTTGCCGTTCGCCGTCAGCGGCAGCCGATCGAGGACGACGAGGGCCGCGGGGACCATGAACTCCGGCAGTCGGTCCGCCACGAACCCCCGCAGTTCGCCTCGCAGCGCGGCGATGTCCAGCGCGGTCCTGTCGGCCGAGAGGGCGTCGGTGCCGGGCGCGGTCCCATGGTCCTGGGCGGGCACCACATAGCCGACGAGCTGTCTGGCCGTGCCGGCGCCGCCGTCCTCGCGGGCGACCACCACGGCGTGCGCCACCGCAGGATGCGCCAGCAGCGCCGCCTCGATCTCGCCCGGTTCGATCCGGAAGCCGCGCACCTTCACCTGTGCGTCCGCGCGGCCCTGGTAGACGAGATCGCCGTCGGCGTTGCGGATCACCAGGTCCCCGGTCCGGTACATCCGCTCACCGGCTGGGCCGAAGGGGCAGGCGACGAACCGCTCCGCGGTCTGCGCCGAACGGCGCAGATAGCCGCGCGCCACACCCGTACCCGCGACACACAGCTCGCCAGGCGTGTCCGGTGCGACGGGCCGCAGTTGCGCGTCCAGCACGTAGGCGCGCATGGCTTCCAGGGGACGTCCGATGGGGACGTCCGCGGCCGGCGGCTTGGCGGGGTCGACCCGGTGGCTCGTGGCGAAGACCGTGGTCTCCGTGGGTCCGTAGCCGTTCACGAACACCGTGCCCGGGCAGGCCGCGATGGCCCGTTCCACCGCGGGCGGTGAGACGCGGTCGCCGCCGACCCACACTTCGCGGAGCCCGGTGAGGCAGCGTACGTCCTCCTCGACAAAGAGGTTGAACAGCGCGCTCGTGAGCCAGACCGAGGTGACGCCGTGGCGTGCCACCTGCTCCGCCAGCACGTCCGGAGTCAGGTCCGCGGACGGGTCCACGACGACCCGGCCGCCGTTCAGGAGCGGCACCCACAGTTCGTAGACCGAGGCGTCGAAGGCCAGCGGCGAGTGCAGCAGCACCCGTTCATGGGCGCCGCCGTGCCATCGCCGGTCCGTCGCCAGGCCCACCACATCGCGGTGGGTGACTCCGATCCCCTTGGGGGTACCGGTCGATCCGGATGTGTAGATCACGTATGCGAGCCGGGCCGAGTGCTCGCGGCCGTACTCCGGTGCGCGGTCGCCCTTGTCCAGCATTTCCAGCTCGTCCAGCACCACGGCGGGGCAGGAACCGGGCAGGTCCTCCGCCGCGCCGGCCGTGGTCAGCAGGAGTACCGGCCGCGCGTCGCTCAGCATGAACTCGACCCGCTCGGCCGGGTAGTCGGGATCCATGGGCAGATAGGCGGCACCTGCCTTCAGCACTCCCAGCAGAGCCACGACCGACTCGGGGGACCTCGGCAGCGCGACCGCGACGACCGATTCCGGCCCCACGCCGCGCAGGACCAGGCCGTGCACCAACCGCTCGGCTCTGGCGTCGAGTTCTTCATAGGTCAACGAGATGTCGCCGGACACCACCGCGATCGCGTCCGGGGTCAGCCGGACCTGCCGCTCGAACAACGCCGGAATGGTCGCTTCGTGGATCCGTTCGGCCGTTTCGTTCACCATCGTCAGCAACCGGTCCCGCCCCAACGGATCATGCACATCCATCACCCCACGCGAACAAGCGGATCGGAGAATCGGTTCACATCGCCATGCTGTCCACGGCATCAATTGCCGGACAGGAAAAAGTCTCTGGTCGTACCGCCGATGAAATTCATGAGGCGCGTCGTCCAATCCCAGGACTTCCCACACCTTCATACCTGAGGGCTGCTGGGTCAAGCAGGGAGCCTACCCGGACGCCATGTCCGCGAAGGCATGGTGTCCCGTCGACAGGACACGTGAATCCCTTTACGGTGTGGCGGGCGGGGTTATGCCCCTTCGGGTTATTCGAGTTCACTCCGGAAGTCGATGGTCACCGGCCCTGAGCAGCCCGGATCCTCCCTGAGCCGACCTGCCTCTCCGTCCTGTCGACGGGACAGGGGCCACTCCTGCTCCGGACGCCACTGCCCACAGCCGTGCAGTCCGCAGTCAACCGCTCGAGAAAGAATGGGGAAACCATTGCTGTCAAAGCATTTTCCGCTGGTTTGCTTGCCCTTTGCCGGGAGCGGCGCGGGATTCTACCGCGCATGGACGGAAGTATCAGGGCAGGACATCAAGGTGCTTCCCGTGCAACTGCCGGGACGCGAGGAACTTTTCCTGGACGAGCCTTTCACCGACGCGATCGAAGCAGCCGGACATCTCGCACCGCAGGTTGCCGAACTCACCGCGGAATTTCCGGCCTTCGGGCTCTTCGGTCACAGCCTGGGGGCCGTTCTGTGCTATGAAATCGCGCGGGAACTCCAGCGGCTCGGCCACCCGGGTCTCACGCATCTCTATGTGAGCGGTTCCCCCGGCCCGTGGAACGGACGTGACTCCAGGGCGACCGGTCTGAACGACGACGAATTCGTCGAGCGGGTGCAGGAGTTCGCCGGATACCGGCACGCGGCGTTCGACAACCCGGATCTGAGGGAGCTGCTGCTGCCCGTGCTCCGTGCGGACGTGGCCATGCACGAGAACTACAAGCCGTCCTCGAACGAGCCTCTCACCGTCTCGGTCACATCGCTGCGCGGCGAGGACGACGCCCTGGTCTCCAGGGAGCACGCACAGCAGTGGCGCGAGATCACGAAGGTCGAGTTCCGGTACGTCGAACTGCCGGGCGGACACATGTATCTGGCCGACTCGGCCGAGGCGCTGCTGCGCATCGTCGCCGGGAGCTGAACGGAACGGGACTGGGAGCCATGGGCACGTTGCTGGAAGGCAAGACCGTCGTGATCACGGGAGCGGCCCGTGGTCTCGGCCGGGAGTGCGCCGTCCGGTTCGCGGACGAGGGCGCCGATCTGGCGCTGCTCGACATCGCGGGCGATCTCGACGGTGTGAGGTATCCGCTCGGCAGCCGGAGCCAGTTGGAGCACACGGCGGAGCTGTGCGAACGGCGGGGCAGTGCCGTGGTCGCTGCCGCGGTCGATGTGCGCGACACGGCTCAGGTCGAGACCGCCGTGAAGGAGGCCCTGGCCCGGTTCCACACCGTCGACGTGCTCGTCAACAACGCCGGCATCGCGGCGCCGTCGGGTGTGGTGCTCCATGAGATCAGCGAGCCCGACTGGTCACTCATGCTGGACGTCGACCTCTCGGGCGCCTGGAGAATGATCAAGGCGGTGGCGCCGGCCATGGTCGAGCAGAAGTCCGGCAGCATCATCAATGTCTCCTCGACGGCCGGGCTGGTCGGCTACCGCAACTTCAGCGGATACGTCACCGCCAAGCACGGCCTCATCGGCCTGACGAAGGCGGCGGCGCTGGACTACGCACCGCACCGGGTCCGGGTCAACGCGCTGTGCCCCGGCTCGGTGCGCGACAACCCGCTGGTCGAGGGCCGCATGCTGGTGGAGATCGCGCGCTCGCTCGATGTCCCCACCGGGGAGTACGAAGACCTCTTCCTGCGCGACCAGCCGATGAACGCGCTCATCGAATCCTCCGACATCGCAGGCGCCGCCACCTGGCTGGCCGGTGACGACTCCCTGCAGGTCACCGGCTCGGTGATCACCGTCGACGGAGGATTCACCAGCAGGTGAGCGCGTCTGCGGCGCACGAGACAACTCCGAGACCGGCAGGAGACCGGACCATGGCGCATACCGAGAACACAGTTGATGAGATCGAGCTCCGCGCCGCTGCGGCATCCGGCAGAGGACACCCCGTGCTGCCGTATCAGCAACGCCTGCCCGACCGAGGACGTGCCTGCCACGCTCTGATCGCGGGTCTGCCGGCGCCGGTGGACACCGCGGCGGTGCGCCGGCGGCTGGACGAAGCGACTCAACAGTGGGGCGTCCTGAGGGAGTTGGAGCTGTGGGAGACCGCGGTGCCGGCGCCGCAGGACGCCCCGGCTGCGCAAGAACGATTGCGGAAGGAGATGCTCCGCCCGGTTCATGACGATCTGCTCCCCGCACGCGCCGTCCTGCTGCGGTACAACGACGGCGCCGCGCATCTCGTATTCGTCGCCGACCGCAGACGGGTCGCGCGCACCGCCCTCGACCGGCTGGCCGACGCGCTGTCCCGCACCGATCAGGCCGAGAACGTGCCGTTCTCCGTCACCGAGGCCGCATCATCTCCCTCTGCGCCGTGGGCCCCGGTCGACTGGGGACTGGGGGATCCGGGCCGTCGCGGGATCGTCACCGGCCGTCAACTCGCCCTGCCGCATGCCGCGGTGAGCGGCAAGCTGCTGCTGGGTGCCGTCGCCCTGACCACGGCCAGGTACCGGGGGGAGCAGACCGTCGAGGTCGGGTATCTCGACACGGACTCCGGCGGCGCGACCACCGTGCTGCGCGTCGGGGAGATCGACGAGGAGCAGGGACCCGCCCGGCTGCTCGCACTGCTGGAGGGGACATCCCCCTCGCCGGCGGGACCCCGGCTGCCCGCGGTCGGTCTCCTGGTGTCCGGCGCGGACGACCACACGTATGCGCCCGCTCTGGCGCCGGTCTTCCCGCTCACGTTGCACTGCGCGGAGCGGGAAGACGGCACCGTGGAGGCGTCGGCCTGGTTCGACGAAGGCGTGGTCTCGCCGCAGGTGGCCGAGCTGTTCTGCGGATCAGTCGAGCGGCTGGCCGCCCTGCCGGCGGAGGAACCCGGCGAGTCCGCCCTGACGGCCGTACCTCTCATGACCCCGCAGACCACGGCGGAGATCCTGCGACTGGGAGGTGCCGGCCGCAGGCTCGGTGAGGGCGGGCGGATCGACCGTCGCTTCGAGGACGTGGCCCGCCGCTTCCCGGACGCGACGGCTCTCGTCGACGAGGACGGCGAGCTGACCTACCGTCAGCTCGATGAGGGCGCCGACGCCGTCGCGGCGGGACTGCGCGACCTCGGCATCGCTCCCGCGACCAAGGTCGGCGTCTGCCTGGACCGCGGCACTCCCCTCGTCGTCGCACTCCTCGGCATCCTGAAGGCGGGCTGCGCCTATGTACCGATGGACTTCCGCTACCCGGCCGACCGGCTGACGTACATCGTCGACGACGCCCGGCTGCCTGTCGTCATCGGCGACGCCGAGCAGTTTCCCGACATTCCGGATGTACGCGTCGTCGGCCTCGACGAGCTGGGCAAGCCCGGCGACCTCGTCGGAGCCGCGGCGACCGAGCGGGACGCAGGCCCCGACGACGCCGCCTACGTGATCTACACCTCGGGATCCACCGGCCGCCCGAAGGGTGTGGTCGTCCCCCACCGGAACGTGACCGCACTCCTGCAGGCCACCTCCACGGACTTCGCGCTGGGCCCCGACGATGTGTGGACCCTCTTCCATTCGAGTGCCTTCGACTTCTCGGTGTGGGAAATCTGGGGCTGCCTGCTCACCGGCGGGCGACTCGTCGTCGTCTCGTACTGGACGGCACGGGACACCGACGAGTTCCACCGGCTGCTCGCCGACCAACGGGTCACCGTGCTCAACCAGACCCCTTCCGCCTTCGCCCAGCTCGTGCGCGCCGACCAGTCGGCGGCGAGCGAACTGTCCGTACGGCTGCTGGTGTTCGGTGGCGAAGCGCTCGACGTACGACTGCTCGCCCCTTGGTTCGCCCGGCACTCCCCCACCTGGTGCCGGGTGGTGAACATGTTCGGCATCACGGAGACGACCGTCCATGTGACCGCGAAGACGATCACCCCGGCCGATCTCATCGCCGGGTCCCGCTCGGTCGGCCGCGCGCTGCCCGGCTGGTGGCTGTCCGTACGGGACACGAGGGGACGTGTCCTCCCCCCGGGTGCGGCGGGGGAGATTTACGTCGGCGGCGCCGGTGTGGCGGACGGTTACCTCGGCCGGCCGGAGCTGACGGCGCAGCGTTTCGTCGTCGACGAGGAAACCGGTGAACGCCTCTACCGCAGCGGTGACAAGGGACGGCTGCGGCCGGACGGGCAGCTCGACCACCTCGGCAGACTCGACAACCAGGTCAAGATCCGGGGGCACCGCATCGAACTGGACGAGATCCGGTCGGTGCTGGCCCGCGACCCGGCCGTGACCGCCGCAGTCGTGGTCGCCAACCAGGCGCCCCCCGGCGACTCCGCGAGCAGCCGTATCGATGCGTACGTCGTTCTCGACCCGGAACACGCGCAGAACACCGGCACCCGGCAAGTGCTCGACAACGCCCGTTGCATCCTGCCCGACTACATGGTTCCGTCCACACTCACCGAGATTGCCGCCGTTCCGCTCACGGCCAACGGGAAACCGGACGTGGCACAGCTCCCGCCACCCGCTCTCGCCGGGCCTGCGAACCGCGGGCACCCGGCCGAGGAGAGGACCGGGGCACCGTCCGGCGGCCTCGCCCAGGAGGTTCTGGACATCTGGCAGCAGAGCCTGAAGACGGACGTGGGCCGGGACGACAACTTCTTCGAGCTCGGCGGCAATTCCCTCCTGGTGGTGCACGTCCTCACCACGATGCGCGAGCGGGGGCTGCCCAGGATCGCGCTGCGCGATTTCTACGCCAACTCGACCGCCGGCCAGTTCATCAGGCTCGTCGAGGGCCTGCACGACAGTGCCGTAACGAGCGGGAACGGAGCGCCGCTCACGTAGCGCCATGACGCAGGGGCGGACACAGGGCGGGCCGGTGTGATCCCTTCGCACCGGCCCGCCCTGTGCCCGCCCGGCTCCCGGCCGCTCGGCGTGGCGCGGGGGCGGTGATCACCACCGCGGACGGACTTGCACATCGCGCCACGTCAGCGTGAGGATGACGCCATGGAACTCATGCGGTATGTCGACAATCTGCGGCAGGAACTGATCGCCGCGGCCGAGGCAGGTGACGCGCAAGCACGCGAACTCGCCGAACGCCTCGTCGCGCCGCTGTCCTCCGCCGTCCGGCTCGTTCTGCTCGATGCCCTGTCGGCCGCCGCGGACGAGATCACCCGGGAGCTGGCTCCGGGGGCCGTCGAGATCCGGCTGCGCGGACTGGACCCCCGCTTCGTCGTCACGCTGCCGCCGTCCGAGGATGCATCGGAAGACGCCGAGGACGACTTCGCGCGGTCACGCCATGGCGCCCTTCCGACCCTGCCGGCCCCACCGCCGCCCGCAGCTGGCGCCAAGGAAGGCGCCACATCCCGCATCAACTTCCGGCCGCCCGAGCAGTTGAAGGCCAGGATCGAGGAGGCAGCAGGCCGCGAGGGGCTGTCGGTCAACGCCTGGCTGGTCCGTGCGGCCTCCGCCATGCTGACCTACGACGAGCCCGCCCGACGTCCCGAACGCCGCACTCCGCAGGGCGGCCAGAGCTACACGGGCTGGGTGAGCTGATTCGCCGGGGAGTGCCTGGCTCACGGCCCGGAATATTCTCTGTACCGTCCGTGACAGGAACACATGGCGGCTTTTCCCCGCCTGACTGACTCGTGTACGCGTGCACGAGTCAGGCCGAATGATCTCTTTCGCTGGCCGGAACCGAGCGGGACGCCCCACACTCATTCCGCGGACTATAACGGAATGTAATCCTCCGATAAGGAGAATTCGTGCCGCGGGAGTGCCACGCTCTTCGGGCCTCGAAAATTCGTGCCCGGCGGTGGCAATTTCCTTGAATCCTCAGCCGGTCCCGGGTTCTACTGGAATGACCTTGAAAGAGGATCGCTGGGGATCCTCTCGATGCTGGCAGGCACACGCGCCGGCAGCTGCCATGTCTAGGGGGACTTGTGGTCGAGGCGTACGGGGCGACTGGTTGCTGGGCGCTTTCCTGCAGATGCCGACCTGAGCGACGCCTCCACAGACCCGAAGCACATGCCGAGCGGCAGGGACTTCCCCTGCCGTGTACGGTCGATCGCCGCGCCTCTGTGATGGCGATCCGTAGGCCGGACGCGAGCGTACGCCCGCGTCCGCGGCCCCCGGTCAGCAGCTGACTGGAAACAGGCACGATCGGATTCGGCGAACGGCCAGAACACAGCCCTCGTCCGATCGTCCGGCGACAAGTGAACGCTCAGTTCTGTATCGCCGTGCGCGAAGGTGATCAATACCGCGCCGAATCCAGTTGTCACTGTCAGATCCCTCTGTATTTGCTCCTGTTCGGGAGCGGGCCGATATGCCCTCACCCCATGGACGTACATGCACATGGAGGCATGATGATGAATCAGGCTGGCGACCTCGACGGATCCAAGGTCGTACTGTTCCGCAACAACCCGGACCGCGTGCCACGGCAGCGGAGAACAAGCGGCGACGAGCCGCGCAGCCAGGTGCTCACGACGAACGTGGGGCTACAGATCCCCACCGGACTGACGTTCGACGACTGGGAACGCGCGGGGAGGCAGCTCTCTGGAATAGTAAATTCCTCGTCCTGGTGGCTCGGCGACTGGCTGGTCTACGGGAAGGATCACTACACCGACCGGTACCAGCGCGGAATCCGCGCCGCCGGTCTGCAGTATCAGACACTGCGGAACTATGCATGGGTCTCGCGGCGCTTCGAGTTACATCGCCGTCGAGCGGGACTGACCTTCCAGCACCACGCGGAACTCGCCTCTCTGTCGGTCGGGGAACAGGACTTGTGGCTCGACCGGGCCGAGCAGATGGGGTGGACCACGAAGCAGTTGCGCAATGCCATCCGGCTGGCCCGTGAGGACGAGAGGCACCAGGGAAAGCAGGTCGAACCCACCCGGCAGCTCGCCGTACCGGGAAATCGGCTCCAGTGGTGGCACAAGGCCGCTGAGCAGTCGGGAATCGACTTCGAGCAATGGGTGCTCGCCACGCTCGACAACGCGGCCGAACGGGCCCTGGAGGAAGTGGAGGAACAGGCAGGCATCAGCGCCTGATCCGGTCGAGCCGAGTTGACGGGGGAACAGCCTCGCCGGAGCCCGGACAGGACGACATGAGACGCAGGGCCCGCACTCCTGACAGAGTGCGGGCCCTCGCCGTTCCCACAGCGCTCCCGTGCCACAGCCGTCACGGCAACTGACTCATGAACGCGGCCGTCTCGCGGTGCCGGCCGCACTCCCGCCCGCTGAACTCCTGCTGCACACGGTCGCGGACCTCCGGCTTCTGCTCCTGGCTGAGCTTGAACATGCCCTCGGCCCCCGACACAGTGAGTCGGAACGCCCCGACGCCGGGCACGATCCTGCGGAAGTAGTCGAGCGATTCGGTCATGTCCCAGTCGGCACCGAAATCCGCCTCGAAAGCCCGCACAGTGGACTGGACCACTTCCAGGGTCTCCTCGGTGGAATCGATTTTCTCCACCACACCGCGCACATGCACCGAGGTGAAGTTCCACGTCGGCGCGGCCGGTGTCACCTTGTACACCGTGGGCGAGACATAGGCGTGCGGACCGGTGAATGTCAGCAGGACAACGTTGCCACTTTCCAGGGCCTTCCATTGAGGATTTGCCCTGTTCATATGCCCCAGCAACGTGGCGCCCGACAGATCGGCGGACCACTCAGCGGTCATCGCGGGGTCTGGAATGACGGGAAGGTGTGTGGCGAACGGGGCATCGGTCACGGCTCCGTTGCTCACCATCAGCGCCAGTGGATTGTTGCGGAGCAGATCGACCATCCACGAACTGTCCGGTTCGCGATATTGACTGGGAACGAACATGCGACTCGCCCTTTCGGTGATCCGACACGTAAGGAATGGCTTCAAGTCGGGGACGTTATCAGTGCCTTGAGCTTCGAAGTCAAATAGCGGGAACCGTCGCGCCGCTGTCCTGTCGGCGGGACAGCGACCCATGTTTCCGGACCAACGGAAACCGCATCTCTGCCGCTTCCGGTATGGTGCACCGACGTTATCCGGCGTAATACTGAATTGCCCTGGCACGGCGCGTCGGTTGATTCGACGGCAGCGTCTTCCGGATTGACATTCCTGTCACGCACAAGGGCGCTCCGAGTAACGAACTGTGGCCTTTCACCGGAGGAGTTGCACCATGAGTGTCACGGAAGCACGCGGATTCTCGGCAGCGGGTGTCGCCGCCGGGATCAAGGCCGACGGCAAACCGGATCTGGCGCTTGTGGTGAACAGTGGCCCGCGCAGGGCGGCGGCCGGTGTCTTCACTTCCCACCGGGCGAAGGCGGCGCCGGTGGTGTGGTGCGAACGTGCCATCGTGGATGGCGCCTTGAGCGCCGTCCTACTCGACTCCGATGGCACCAACGCCTGTACGGGGCCGGAGGGCCTGGAGGACGTCCGCGTCACCGCGGAGAAGGTGGCCGGCGTGCTCGACGTCCATGACGCGACCGATGTCGCCGTCGTGTCCACCGGGCTCATCGGTGTCCGGCAGCCGATGGACAGACTGCTCACGGGAGTCGAGAAGGCAGCCGCGGACCTCTCCGCGGAGGGCGGGGAGAATGCCGCGATCCCCATCAAGACCGCCGACAGCGTGCACAAGACCGCCGTGGCCGAGGGCGACGGCTGGATTGTCGGGGGCATGGCAAAGGATGCGGGCATGCTTGCACCCGGTCTCGCCACCACGCTGGTCGTCCTGACCACTGACGCGGACCTCGACGGGGAAGCCCTCGGCAGCGCCCTGCCTGCGGCGACCCGTACGACCTTCGACCGCGTCGACTCCGACGGCTGCATGTCCACCAACGACACCGTGCTGCTGCTCGCCTCCGGGGCGTCCCGGGTCGTCCCCGCGTACGAGGAGTTCGCGGCGGCCGTGCACACGGTCTGCGAGGACCTGGCGCGACAGCTCGTCGCCGACGCCGAAGAGGCTTCCAGGGACATTCGGATCGACATCGTCAGCGCGGCCTCGGAGGACGATGCCGTCGAGGTCGGGCGGTCGATAGCCCACAACAACCTGCTCAAGTGCGCCCTGCACGGCGAGGATCCCAACTGGGGCCGGGTGTTCGCCGCGATCGGCACCACTTCCGCGGTCTTCGAGCCGGACCGGCTGAATGTCGCCGTCAACGGCGTCTGGGTGTGCAGGGGCGGATCGATCGGCGAGGACCGCGACACGGTGGACATGCGCGGCCGGGAGGTCGTCAACACTGCCGACCTCGCGGCGGGAGACGCCGCGGCGACTGTCTGGACCAACGACCTGACCGCCGCGTACGTCCACGAGAACAGCGCGCACTCCTCATGAGCGCACTTCGGCACAGCGCTCCGGCCGCCGCCCGGCCCGCCCCCGGACAGCGCGGGACGGTCGTCATCAAACTGGGCGGAAACGCCATGGTGGACGAGGAGCACAAAGCGTCCTTCGCCGACGACGTCGTGCGGGTGCGAAACGGGGGGCTCAGCCCGGTCGTCGTGCACGGCGGTGGCCCGCAGATCAGCGCGGAGCTCGAACGGTACGGGCTGAACTCGGAGTTCAGGGCAGGCCTGAGGGTCACCACTCCCCCGGCGATGGACGTGGTCCGGATGGTGCTCGCCCGGGTGCAACGCGACTTGGTCGGACTGATCAACCGTCACGGGCCGTACGCGGTCGGCATGACCGGCGAGGACGCGGACACCATCACGGCGGTCAGACATCTGCCCGTGATCGACGGCGAACCGCTGGACATCGGGAGAGTCGGCGAGATCAGCGAGGTGGACACCGGCGTCCTCGAGGCGCTGCTCGCGGACGGCCGCATTCCTGTGGTCTCGTCGGTCGCCCGCAGCGCCGACGACAGCCACGTCTACAACGTCAACGCCGACACGGCGGCCGCCGCGCTGGCCACCGCGCTCGGCGCCCGGGAACTGCTCCTGCTCACCGATGTGCAGGGCCTCTACGCGAACTGGCCGCACAGCGACGAGTTGATCGACAGCCTCACCGCCACCGAACTCGAGAAGCTGCTGCCCGAGCTGACCCACGGCATGGTGCCGAAGATGGCGGCCTGCCTGCACGCGGTACGTCATTCGGTCGCCAGGGCGCGGGTGCTGGACGGGCGCGTACGGCACTCGGTCCTCACCGCGATGTTCACCGACGAGGCGTCCGGCACCACGGTCGTGGCGGACGAGGAAGGGGGGCTGCGATGAGCGGGACGGGGAACACTGGGCTCACCGAGCGCTGGCAGGCGTCGCTGATGGACACCTACGGACCCCGCGGGTGCCGCTGGTACGCGGCGAGGGTGCCGCGTTCTGGGACGCCGACGGCAAGCAGTACCTGGACCTCCTCGGCGGTATCGCGGTCAACTCCCTGGGTACCGCGCACCCGGACGTGGTCGCTGCGGTGCGCGAGCAGATCGGCCGGCTCGGCCATGTCTCGAATCTCTTCGTCGCCGAGCCGCAGGTCCGGCTCGCCGAACGGCTGCTGAAGCTGTCGGGCCGAGCTGGACGGGTCTTCTTCGCCAACTCCGGCGCCGAGGCGAACGAGGCCGCGTTCAAGGTCGGGAGGCTGACCGGGCGCAGCCGGATCGTCGCGGCCCAGGGAGCTTTCCACGGCCGCACCTTGGGGGCGCTCGCGCTCACAGTGCAGCCCGCGAAGCGGAACCCGTTCCAGCCGCTGCCCGGCGGGGTCACCCATGTGCCGTTCGGGAACGCCGAGGAACTGCGGGCAGCCGTCGACACCGACACGGCGCTGGTGGTCCTGGATCCGGTCCAGGGCGAGAACGGCGTCACGCCCGGGCGATCCGCCTCGCCCCGCCGCTGATCATCGGTGACGACGGTGGCGGCGTCCCTCCGGGCGCTGCCGGGTGTGCTGGCAGGTGTACGAGGAGAGGGGCATCTGACCGGCGAGACCACCGTGGCGCCACACGTGGCGTCAATAATGAGTCGCTGACACCATTCGACCCCTGAATCCCGCCCGACGAGAGGCCCGCCGCCATCCCGCGCCCACTGACCCTCAGCTCGTCCATTTACGCAGATGAGAGACCTGATCAAATGCGGTATCGCATCGCTGGCGTCCCCGTCGCACGGGTACGGGGAGCAGGCGCGTTTCGGTCAAGCTCACCCACGCCGCCATGACCACCAGAGGATGGCACCACAGATGTGCCATGATGGCGTCATGGATCTCACGCCGTACGTCGACTACCTCCGACATGAGCTCGTGGCCGTCGCCGACGCGGGCGGCGACGAAACCCGTGCCCTGGCCGACCGGCTCACCGCTCCCCTGGAGTCCGCAGCCCGCCTGGCCCTGCTCAACGCACTGTCCGAGGCCATGGGCCGAGTCAGCCGCGATCTGGCGCCGGGCTCGGTCGTCCTGCGACTGGACGGTCTCGCACCAGAGTTCGTGGTGACACCCCCGGCGAACCGGCAGGGACGTGGAGGACATGGCGGCGACAACTCGGCGAAGGCGCCGGGCCCCACAACTCCCGGCGGGCAC
Organism: Streptomyces sp. NPDC027962; assembly: GCF_055566095.1. Lineage (NCBI taxonomy): Bacteria > Bacillati > Actinomycetota > Actinomycetes > Kitasatosporales > Streptomycetaceae > Streptomyces > Streptomyces sp. NPDC027962. The sequence goes on along the minus strand of NZ_JBVHTA010000023.1, from coordinate 91,466 downwards.
ATCCGGCTCCAGTTCGCCGACCTGCGCGGATTCGAATCGGCCGCCGCCGCCTTCGACGCCGTGACAAGCGACAACGCCGCACTCGCCGTGTACATCCCCACGGACGGCGGCATCCCCGCGCTCCGGGCGGTCCTGGACGTCCTGGACAACGAGTCGATCAAGGCCGAGACGCTCACCGTCCACACCCCCGACCTCGACAACGTCTTCCTCACCTGCACCGGCCGGTCCCAGCCCGACGACGGCCTCAACCTGCGGAAGGAGAACCACCCGTAGCGGCCCGGCGCCCCTTGGGCCGGACTCGTCCCTCCCCCGTGGACTGTGTCGTCACCGCAATCCCCGACCCCCACCGTTCACCGGCGAATCCGATAGGAGCTCTTTCGCTGTGGCTACCCTTCTCTACAAACTCGGCCGCCTCGCCTTCCGGCGCAGGGGCACGATGGCACTGCTCTGGGTGCTGATCTTCATCGGCGCGATCTTCGCAGCCTCCTCCGCCCCGCCTCTTCCCGCCGACACGTTCACGATGCCGGGCACAGAGACGCAGAAGGCCTACGACCTGCTCAAGGACAAGTTCCCGACCCTGAGCGCCGACGGGGCCAAGGCCCGGGTGGTCGTACGCGCGCCCGTAGGCAAGAAGCTCTCCGACCCCGGCGAGAAGCGGAAGGTCGACGCCCTGGTCGCCGACCTGGACCGGGCCCCCGAAGTCGTCAGCGTCGTCGACCCGTTCAAGGGCCAGGCCGTCAGCAAGGACGGCACCACCGGCTACGCATCCGTCGCCTACGAGGTCGGGGCCACCCGGGTGAGCCCGGAGGCACACGAAGCGCTCACCAAGGCAGTGGAGGACGCCCGCGACAGCGGCCTCACGGTCGAGATGGGCGGCGATGCCGTGCCCCCGTCCCAGACGATGGGCTCCGGAGAGATCATCGGCATCGCCGTCTCCGCCGTCGTACTGCTCATCACCTTCGGCTCACTGCTGGCCGCCGGAATGCCACTGCTCACCGCCATCATGGGCGTCGGCGTCGGTATCTGCGGCATCGTCACGCTCGGCAGCACACTCGGCCTGTCGTCCACGACGTCGACGCTGGCACTGATGCTCGGCCTGGCGGTCGGCATCGACTACGCCCTCTTCATCCTCTCCCGCTACCGCGCCGAGATCGCCGATGGCAGGGACCGCCAGGAGGCCGCGGGGCGAGCGGTCGGCACCGCGGGCTCCGCGGTCGTCTTCGCAGGTCTCACCGTCGTGGTCGCACTCGCGGGTCTCGCCGTCGTCAACATCCCCATGCTCACCAAGATGGGTCTGGCCGGCGCGGGCACCGTGGTCGTCGCCGTACTCATCGCGATCACGCTCGTCCCCGCGCTGCTCGGCTTCGCACCCGTCAAGGTCCTGCGCCGCAGGGACCGGGCGCAGCAGTACGGCAAGCCGCTCTCGCCCCGTCAGCAGCGCAAGGCAGCGAAGCGTGCGGCCCGGCAGAAGCCGAACCTGGGCACCCGTTGGGCAAAGCTGGTCCTGCGCCACCCCGTCGCCATTCTGCTGGTCGGCGTGGTGGGTCTCGGCGCCGTTGCCGTGCCCGCCGCGAGTCTGGAGCTGGGGCTGCCGTCCGAGGGGACGATGGCGGCCGAGACCACCCAGCGCAAGGCGTACGACATGGTGTCCGACTCCTTCGGCTCCGGCTACAACGGCCCGCTGATGGTGACGGTGGAGGCCAAGGACGCGGCGGCCGCTGCCGACAAGGTGGGCAAGCAGCTGCGCAAGGAGAAGGGCGTCGTCTCCGTGAGCCCGGCGGACGCCAACAAGGCCGGCGACACCGCGATCCTGAACATCATGCCGTCCACCGGACCGGCCGACCCGAAGACCGAGGACCTGGTCAAGTCGCTGCGTGCCACGGCGAAGGGCATCGAGGCGGACACAGGCACCCGAGTCCTGGTGGCCGGTCAGACGGCGATGTTCATCGACTTCTCCAAGACCCTCGACGAGGCACTGCTCCCCTACCTCGCCCTGGTCGTCGGCCTCGCGTTCCTGCTGCTGACGCTGGTCTTCCGGTCCATCCTCGTCCCGCTCAAGGCCGCCCTGGGCTTCCTGCTCTCCGTGGCCGCGGCCCTCGGCGCCGTGGTGGCGGTCTTCCAATGGGGCTGGCTGGCCGACGTGTTCGGCGTCGACGAGCCGGGTCCGGTGATGAGCACGATGCCGATCTTCATGATCGGCGTGGTCTTCGGTCTCGCCATGGACTACGAGGTCTTCCTGGTGACCCGGATGCGCGAGGCGTACACCCACGGCGCGCACACCCGCGACGCGGTCGTCACCGGCTTCCAGCACGGCGGCCGGGTGGTCGCGGCGGCAGCGCTCATCATGACGAGCGTCTTCTCCGGCTTCATCATGGAAGACAACGACTTCATCCAGATGATCGGCTTCGGCTTGGCGATCGCGGTACTGTTCGACGCGTTCATCGTCCGCATGGCCATCGTGCCTGCCCTGTTCGCGCTGCTGGGCAACTCGGCGTGGTGGATGCCGAAGTGGCTCGACCGCCTGCTGCCGAACATGGACGTCGAGGGCGAACGACTGTCACGCCTCCAGTCCCCCGAACCGCACCTGCCGCATCGCCGCCGGGAGACACAGCCGCACTTCTCGGACTGACACACAACCCTGCGGTGTGTGCATCAACTGGCACTCGTCCCCTCCCGGTCCGGGCAGGAACGTCGAGGTACCTCTGCTGACGCCGGCCGGCGACCACGGCACCGGATCCCCGGTATTCGACGCCCGCCGCGCTCCCGGCCAGCACGCACGTGGCGCACGAGAAGCACTACGGCCGAACTCGGCCCTTTTGCCGCGCCCTCCGAGGGGCCGTGCGTCAAACGAGCGTCACCAGCGTCGGCGTGCGTCACGGTCAGGCTCGCTGCTCAAGCTGCACTGTCCTCCGGAGACAGCCCAGCTCAGGCCAGCGGAAACAGCTGCGGCGCCGCCGGCCACACCCGGGAAGGGTGTGGCCGGCGGCGCCGAGGAACCGCAATGGGCGAGGTGGGCTCACCGGTTGCGTGCCGCAGTCGTCGAGCTGGAGGCAACCCCCGCTGGAACGATCAGCTGGGAATCGAGCCGCTCCCAGGCTCCGAGGACCGCTTGGTGAGCATCGGCGGCGAGGTGCGCGTACCGCTGTGTGGTCCGGTAGCTCTCCTGCCCGAGGAGGTGATGCACCTCGTACAGCGAGACACCTTCCGGCGGTGACGATGATCCGGTGGAAGGGCGCCGTGTCGGCTCGTACCCAGCCTCGGCGAGGAGGTGGTGTTCGCCGGCCTGGAGAGCTACATGGGGCGGTCGACGCAAAGGTCGCCAGATCGTGCCGGGCAGGGCCTGGCCAACCCGATCGGCGCGGTCGGCAGCGCCGCCCTGATGCTGGAGCGCTTCGGCCTCCCCGACCAGGCGGCCCGCCTCCACAAGACGATCGAGGCTACGACCGCCGTCGTCATCCTCACCCGCGACGTCGGCGGCACGGCCACGACCGAGGACGTCACCAAGGCCCTCATCGACACGCTCAACCCCTGACGGCGGGTGAGGACGGGATCCCCTTCGGGCCGCCGATGGGGATCCCGGTGGGCAAGGGCGTGGGATCCGTGATCTCCGAAAACACGGAGCAGACCGACCGTCACAATGACCTAACCAGACAAAGCCGCTACATAGGGCTTTACCCACAGTCGAGCTGACAGTCCGTCAGAACGTACGTCATTCGTGCGTCAAGACTCACAGCAGTCGGGCAGCGCCACCACGCGAAACACTCACCGAACACCAGAAACCGCAGGTCGGACCGCGACCCCCGCTTTCACCTGTTGTCCATCCCGAAGCAGGTCGAGCGGACCACTGAAATCAGAGAACCGCAGGTCAGGCGCCCTTCGCCGCAGGCCCAAGGATCACGACGCACTCCACGTGAGCGTCATCGGAAACACGTGGAGACAACGCCGACGGCCCCAACCAGCAATGCTGGCGCCGATTGGGCCCGTTGCAACTCATCCCTAACGCTGAGCGGAGCAGGGTATCCGCCAATGGCCGGTTACCGAATCCGGTGATTCCTCGGACTATTGGCAGTCCACCGCATCTTCCCGCTTCCCCACCGCCCCGGAAGCAACCAAACCCGAAAGGCACTGCTGACACGAATGCCCAGCCAGAGCAGCGAAACGCATCACGGCCCGTTCAGCCCCGAGCACATCCGCGCCACCTGGAGCGGGACCGCGAGCGTCGAGGATGCCGCCCAGGCGTTCGGCTTGTCGAGATCGAAGAGCTACGACCTTGTTCGCCGCGGGCAATTCCCCTGCCGCGTGCTGCCGATAGGCCGCACCGCCCGCGTCGTCACCGCCTCGCTCCTCCGCGCACTCGAGAGCGGCGAGCCGGAGTACAACGGAGCCTCCAGTGCAAGCCCAAATCCGCCTTGACCAACTGCACGACGACGCCCCGCCGGAGCAAGCCGACGGGGGCCCTCACGTGTCACAGGCGTGTCACCAACCCCACGGACGCACTCACGCCACAAGGCCCTGACCTGGACCTACGCGCTCACCCTGGGCCAGCTGGACGCCCATGGACGGTTTCTACGACATGTGCCATGTGGTGCCGAGGGACGGTCCCAGGACCAGGACCGGGGCGTCTTCCGGCCCGTCAACGCGGTATTGCAGGGTCTTCGGGGGCAGATGCGTCTGCGTCTCACTCACCCGCTCACGCTCCCACATCTCACAATTTCTCACCGACAGGGGTCGGGACGCTGGCCAACCTCCCCACGCTTCTGCCGCCGGGCGCAGATCCTCCACGTCCGGCTTGACGTACCACTTCTTGGTCGTCTTGACCGGAACTGCCCGCCCTGAAGATGGTCGACCGGACCGCCGGTAAGGGTGCCTCTGCCGTCATCCACTGCGCGTCCTGCGACAGCGGCGCCCGATGAACGAGGCCCAGGGCGAGGCGGGCAAGGCGAAGCTGCCGCAGTGCCGCGGCCGCCACCCGCACCTGGACGCCTTCGAACCCAAGGGGTGCGGCAACGACACCAAGCTGATGCTCGTCGGGGCCGCCTCCAACCTATGGTTCCCGGCCACCCGGTCGATCATCGTCATGCCGGAGTCCCAGGAAGAGAAGGCCAGCGACCTGGCCGACCGGGTGCGCACCGCACTCGGCGACGAGCTCGCCAAGTACCGCGCCAACCTCGACCTGATCAGGGATCTGCTCGGGATGGACGGCGGTGTCGACGTCACCGGCCTGTCTGACCACGACCTGCAGCAAGTCCTTCATGCCGCCTCCGCACCGACCGACACGCCGGAGGAGCAGGAAGAGAGACTCCACGACTGGGATCCGGTCGACCTCCTCGTCCCCGAATGGCGATACTTGCTGCGCGATATCGTCGGCACTCGCGTCGAGGACCTGTTTCCTGTCACACCTGCGTTAATGCAGCTCTTGGTGGCATCGGCAATGCCGGGACAGCAGAAGCCACACCCTCGAACTCAGCGGCGTCTGCGGCAACTGCCTACGCAATGGAGACCGGCACGATACGCGGTGAGCCGGCCCTCACGGTCGCGAATGATCACGAGGGATGCTCGGTTGCGGCGCGATTGCTCCACCGCGTGGGAGACACTGCCGTTGAGGTCGCTGTCCGGCTCGCCGCCGAACACACGCCCAGCGAGCCGACCAGCCCCGCCCGGACCGACTCGCCCTACCGCACTCTGCCGCCCCCGTCGGGTGACCTTCACTGGGCGCTAGCTGCTCAACGAGCTGCCCGTGCCCCGGCTGCCGCCGGGCGTCACATGCTTGGTGTACGCCTCGTCGAGGTCCCAGACGTCCACGGAAGCGTGTACCGCCGCGCCGGGCACGGACGCGGTGTGGCGGCGTACCAGGTCGAGTACCACTTCGCTCAGCCCCCGCTTGGTCTCGGCCGTGCGGCCGGGCAGGATGGCGACATCGACGTGCATCAGCGCCTGGCCGGGGCCTCCGTCGGCGATGACGACCTCGTCGACGCGCCGGAAGCGGGTCTTGCAACTCTCGATCGTGATGCCGTCGACCGTTTTCGCTGCCAGCGCGTGCAGTTCGAGCGCGAACCGTCGGCGGTCGAGGGCGGCTTCCACGGTGCTGTCGTAGTCGACGATGAAGTGCGGCATTCCTCGGTGCTCCTTTGTTCGTCTTCCGGATGTCCGGGGCGGACCGGTCACGTCACGCCGGGTCAGGCCAGAGCCGCGACCTGCTGGACCGCCCATCCTCGGTCGCGCAGGGCCTCGGTGAGCGGGCGTGCGCTTTCGGGTGCCACCTGGATCTCGACCGTGTCGTGCGGTGGCGCCCCGTCGTCCGGCAGGACCATGCCCTCCAGATCTATCCGTGCCGCGCTCACGTCGTCCAGCAGCCAAGCCAGCGGCCGGTTCCGGCCGACGAGGGTGACGGAGAGCGAGGTGTGGGGCACCGTCGTCCCTCCGTAGCCATGAGTGGTGACGATCCGGGACCGTCCCTCGCTGCCGCGCCGCAGGATCTCGGTCAGGTCGGCCAGTGCTCCGTCCTGGCGGTCCCGCTCACCGTCGGTCAGCCTCGCGAGCGCGTCAGCCGCTCTTCGCAGGTCGTGGGTGAGTTCGTCGAGCAAGAGTCCGACCGCCGCCGCGTTGCACGCGAGTATGTCCGCCCACAGACCGGCGTTGCCGGCGGCGATCCGGGTGACGTCCCCCATGCCACGGCCAGCCAGCCGCACGGCATAGTCCTCGCCCTCCAGCAGCCGGGCGGCGGTGAGGCTCGCCATCAGGTGGGGCAGGTGCGATACGAGAGCCACGGCCCGGTCGTGGTCACGGGGGTCGAGCAGCACGGGCACGGCGCCGCACAGCGACACCAGTTCCAGAACGCGGTTGAGTGCGTCCTCATGGGTGTCCGTGGCCGGGGTGAGCACCCAGTGGCGGTCCTGGAAGAGATCGGCACGGGCCGCCAGCGGGCCGGAGCGTTCCCGCCCCGCCAGCGGATGCCCGCCCACCAGGACGGTGGTGTCGCACCCGAGATCCAGGCATTCGTCGTACACCAGGGCCTTCACGCTCGCCACGTCCGTGTAGACCTTGGCCAATTCGGCTTTCTGGTGTTCGGCAAGGGTTTTCGCTACCTGCGAGGGCGGGACAGCGATGACCGCGATGTCCACCGGCTCCGAAGGAGGGTCCGGTGTGCCCGCTCCCCGGGCGGCGGCGAGGCGCACGCCGGCGGGGTCGCGGTCGATCAAGTGGATGGTAACTCCACGGCCCGTCAGCGCCAGGGCGATCGACGTGCCGATGAGACCGGTTCCGACGACTGCGGCGGTACGCAAGGTGTCGCTCCTCGACCGTTGTGGGGGTGGGTGGCGGGGCTGTCCGGGCCGCTGGCGGGAAGGGACCGGACTGGCCGTCGGCCGGGCTACCGGTCGGCCGGGGCGGGCGCCGTCGGCTCCGCCGCGGGGAAGCGGTCGCCGGTCAGGCGCCGGAGCAGTGCCGGGCTGGTCAGCATGACGAGGTTGCCGACAAGGATCAGGACGACGCCCGCCAGGTCCCGTACCGTCCAGTGGAAGTCTTCGAACAGCGTGGACAGCAGGAGCGCCACGATCGGGAAGAGCACCATCGCGTAGGCGGCGCGCTCACCGCCGATCCGGCCGAGCAGGGTGAGATAGGCCCCGAAGCCGATCACGGAGCCGAAGACGACGAGGTAGAGGAGCGAGCCGGTGTATTCCAGGGTGAGTTCGAACAGTGTGCCGTCGCCGAGGAACGCCGCGAAGGGCGCCATGAGCAGCGCCCCGTAACCCATGGCGTAACCGGTGCCCTGGATGACGGGTATGCCCGCGGCCTGGGTCTTGCCGGAAACGACGTTGCCCAGGCAGAACACCAGAGTGCCGATGGCCGAGAGCACGATGCCCCGGCCAGCCCCGGAGGAGAAGCTGAACGTCTGGAATTCCGGCCAGAAGACCGTGGCGATGCCCAGCAGCCCCACCGCTCCTCCGACGAGTGTTTTCGCTGTGATCGTGCGCCGGAAGAAGATGCGGGCGAAGGCGATGTTCACCACCAGCGACATGGCGAAGATGATCGAGACGAGACCGGTGGTGAGGTGGTGTTCGGCGACGTAGAAGCACAGGAAGTTCGTGGAGAACATCAGCCCGCCCATGAGTGCGAACTGTCCGTGCACGCGCGCCGGGTAGCGCAGCGGCAGTCCGCGCAGGCGGGCCCACACCAGCAATATCACAGCGGCCAGGGCGAACCGGTAGGCGATGGACGCCGTGGGGTGCACATCTCCCAGCTGGCCCTTGATGGCCAGCCAGGTAGAACCCCAGATCAGTACGGTCACGACGTAGAGGACGGCGTTCACAGGCAACTCCGTTCCAGCAGGTCCACCAAGCGGCGGGCTCCCTCGGCGACTTGTTCCGGCGAAAGGTAGCTGAGGGAGAGCCGCATCTGATGCCGGCCGCCACCGTCCGGATAGAAGTAGCTCATGGGGGTCCAGATCACACCGTGCTCGCGGGCGGACACTTCGAGGAGCGCGTTGTCCGCGGGAACGGGGAGGGTGAGGGTGAGGAAGAACCCGCCCTCGGGAGAGTTCCAGTGAATCCCGGCGGCTTCGCTCCGTCCCGGCGGCAGCAGACGCTCCAGGCTGTCCAGCAGGAGCGCGAGGTTGGCGGCGTAGAAGTCGGCGGCCGGCTTGTTGGCCTCCCGCAGCCTGAAGTCGTGCGTCAGGAGCATGCCCCCGATGACCGCCTGGCTCAGCGCCGGTGTGTTGACCGTCACCATGCCCTTGATCTTCGACAGTTCGTCCGCGAGGAGCGTACGGCCGCCGTCCGTGGACTCAACGAGCTGGTCGGCGACGACGTAACCGACTCGGGCCCCAGGGAAGCACGTCTTGGCGAACGAGCCCAGGTAGACCACTCGCCGCCGGACGTCCAGCGCCTTGAGCGTGGGACTCCAGGTGCCGGTGCGGGTGAAGAAGCCGTACGGGTTGTCCTCCAGGAGGAGGAGGTCCTCTTGGTCGGCCAGGTCGAGCAGCCGGTGCCGCGCGGGCAGGGGCATGCGGGTGCCCGTGGGGTTGGAGAAGTCCGGCACCACATAGAGCGCGCGTGGCCGCTTCCCGGCCGCGCGGAGGCCGGCGACCGTCCGCCGCAGGGCTTCCTGGTCGACGCCGTGTTCGCCCTCGGGCACATGCACCGTCTCGATGTCCAGCAGCCGGGCCGCGCCGGTGATCCCGACGTAACAGGGCGAGGAGACGAGGAGGACGTCCGTGGGCTCGGCGAACAGCGCGCGCAGCGTGAGGAACATGCCCTCCTGGCATCCCACGGTGACCACGAGCGACTGGGGGTCCGCCTCGATGCCCTCGTCGTTGCGCAGGGTGCGGGACACCAGTTCGTGGATCTGGCCGTTGGTGCGGCCGTACTGGAAAAGGAGGGTCCTGACCTCGTCAGGGGTGCGGCCCAGGTCCTCGGAGAGGTGCCGCTTGTAGGCGTCGAGGTAGTCGCCGATCCGCTCGACCTCGAACAGGCCCTCGTACGGGCGGCCGGGGCCGAAGGAAATCGCGTCCGGGTGGCGGGTGGTGACCTCGTTGAGGAAGTTCATCACCTCCATCAGCGGGTCGCCGAGGGAACTGTGGAGGTCGTGGGCGGCCAGGACGTGGGGCCGGGAGCCGTCAGTCAACGGGGGTCTCCCACAGGACGGGGCAGAAGTCCGGGTCGGTGTAGTCGGGGTTGCCGTGTTCATCGCTGCGGACGAGCACGTCGTTGTTGTAGACCACGCGGTCACCGTTGGAGAGGTCGAAGGGCCGCCACTGGTTGCTGCGGTCCTGGAGGTGCAGGGATATGGCGCGGCGCGGCCGGTCGCTGACGTTGTACCCGCTGCCGTGATAGGTGCGGCAGTGGTGGAAGCTGATGTGTCCCTTGGGAATGTTGACGGGGACCTTGCGGACCTCGGCCGCGTTGTGGGCGGCGTTCTCCGCGAGCACTTCCTCCAGCTCCGACCGGTCGCGCTCGGCGAAGTGACGGGTGGTGGTGTCGTCTCCGCCGATCTCCTTCCAGCGGTGGCTGCCGTCGACCATCGTGATGGTGCCCATCTCCTCGTCACAGTCGTGGAAGGGGATGAAGGCGGTCAGCATCTCGTCGGAGGAGCAGGTCTGCCAGTAGTGACGGTCGAAGTGCCAGGGCACGATGTTGCGGGCGTCGTCCGCGCGCGGCGGCTTGTGGATGAGGGTGCTGTTCCACAGGCGTATCTGGCTGGTCTGCGCAATGCGCGCCGCGACCGCCGCGATGAGCGGCTTGGTCAGGATGCTGCGGATGGTGTCGTCCTCGTAGAAGATGTAGTCGTTGTGACGGTGCACATCGCCCTGGCTGGGCTCCCAGTAGGCCAGGCGCGGGGGGCGGGTCGGCAGGGGGCGGTCCCGGTGCCCGGCGTAGAAGCGGTCGCTCGCGGAGTCGAGAAGGTCGACCTCCTCGTCGGTCAGCAGCTTCTTCGACAGGTACCAGCCGTGTTCCTGGTAGAAGTTCACCTCGTCCTCGGACGGCAGGAGCTCCTGCTCGGCGGCGGTCAGCGAGAAGCGTGTGTCGTGCTTCGTCATGCCATGTCCCTGTCGTTCGTGTGGTGGTGGTGAGCGGCGTAGCGGTGGAGAAGGTCTTCGTTGATCGTGTCGAGGCGGGGCCGGCCGGTGAGCGCCATCGCTTCTTCCAGTTCCGCGTGGAGGGTGGCGAGGACGTGGGCGACGCCCGCCTCGCCGTCGACGGCGAGGCCCCACAGGACGGGCCGGCCGACCAGCACCGCGCGGGCTCCCAGGGCCAGCGCTTTCAGGACATCCGTGCCGCGGCGGATGCCGCCGTCCACGAGGATTTCGCAGTGTTCCGGTACGGCCGCGGCGACTTCGGGGAGAGCGTCCAAAGCGGCGACGACGCCGTCGAGTTGGCGGCCCCCGTGCGTCGACACGATCAGTCCGTCGACTCCCAGGTCGGCTGCTCGTCGCGCGTCCTCGGCGGTGAGCACCCCCTTGAGCACCAGGGGCAGGCGGGTGAGGGTGCGCAACCGCGCCAGGTCCTGCCAGGTGAAGGCGGCGTCATGGTGGCGGGCGGCGTGCTCGACCAGGGTGGAGCGGGCACGGTGGCCGTCGTGCAGCCCGGCGGCGTGTTCGTCGTCGAGATTGACCGGCCTGATGTGCGGCGGCAGGCTGAAGCCGTTGCGCAGGTCCCGCTCCCTGCGCGCCATCCGCGGGGTGTCGGCCGTGATGACGAGGGCCCGGTAGCCGGCGGCTTCCGCCCGATGCACGAGCGACTCGGTGGCTTCCCTGCGGCGCAGCATGTAGAGCTGCAGCCACAGCGGGCCGGTCGCGGCCGCGGCCATCTCCTCCAGGGTGGTGCTCGCGAAGGTGCTGGCGACGGTGAGTGCGCCCACCGCGCCCGCCGCTCGTACGGTGGCGGTCTCGCCCTCCGGGTGCACCAGGCGGTGGTAGGCCATGGGCGCGATGCCCACGGGGAACGCCACGGGGCTGCCGAGGAGCGTGGTTCCCAGTTCGCAGCGGGAGACGTCGACGAGGGCGCGCGGACGTAACCGATATTGGCCATAGGCCGCACGGTCGCCGCGCAGGGACACTTCGTCACCGCTGCCGCCGGCGATGTAGTCCCACACCGGCCGGTCGAGCCGGGCTCGGGCGGTCGCAGCGTAGTCCTGCCAGGACATGAGCGTGGTCGGATCCACGCCGTCGAGGGGGGCGGGCCGGGCGGCGGGGGGAGCGGTCATCCGCCGGCCTTCGCCATCGCGCCGAACGGCGCCGCCGCCTGCGGCTGATCGGCACGCTCGCGCTCCACGGCCTCGTAGAGCGCCTTGATGTTGCCGCTTCCGAAGGTACGGGCCTCCAGACGCTGGATCAGCTCGAAGAACACCGTCTTGCGTGCGTAGGGAGAGCGGGTGAAGACCTGGACCAGCTGGCCCCATTCGTCCCGGTCGGCCAGCAGGCCCAGTTCCTGCAGTACGGCGGGTTCGATGTGCACCTCTATGCCCCGCTCGGCCAGCGCAGCGTAGTAACCGGCCGGTGTGGGGAGCAACTCCGCTCCGGAGGATCGCAGTTCGCGCGCCGCGCGGGCGATGTCGTCGGTGCCGTACGCCACGTGCTGCACGCCGGGGCCGTCGAAGCCGTCAAGGAAGTCGTCGAGCTGCCCGCGGGCGCCGGCGGGGGCCGGTTCCACCATGGTGAAGGTGACGCCTCGGGTCTCGTCCTGCACGACCTTGGAGGTCATGGCCTGACCTCCTACGACGATGTACTCGTCGTAGGTGTGACTCAGGCCCAGGGTCCGCCGGTAGAAGTCGACCATGGTGTCCAGCGAGCCGGGGCGCAGGCACAGGGCCAGGTGGTCCACCGACCGGAGCAGCTCGGGTCCCGGAGCGCCGACGGCGGCCGACGGCAGGTAGCGCCCCGGCAGGAAGGTCTCCGTCGATCCGTCGCGCTGCACGAGGGTGTGGACCAGATCGTTGGTGGCGGCGATGGTGGCGCGGACGACGCGGCCGTCGGCGTCCTCGAACGTCTCCGGCTTCGCGACGGCCTCCGCCCCGGCGGCCACCGCGCGGTCGAAGTCCCCGGCGGCGTCGGTGGAACGCAGGGCCACGTCACGCACGCCGTCGCCGTGCCGGCACACGAACCGTGCGGCGGCGTGGTCGGCGTGCAGGGCGGACGTCAGCACCAGGCGTACGCCGCCGTGTGCGAGGACCAGTGAACGGGCCCCGGCGAGGCCGGTGTTCGGGCCCGCCTCGGCCACCACGCGGAACCCGTAGGTACCGCAGTAGTAATGGGCCGCCTGGTGGGCGTCCCCTACGAAGAACTCAACATGGTCGACTGAATGAACGGTCATGCTGATCCGATCTGTGCTTGAGGTGATAATCGGGCGCCGACGGCCGGGCTGCCGCGTCGGCCGCTACGGGCCGGGATCGGCCTTGCCGACGATGCGCGGCGGGCCTGGAGCAGTGGGGCTGGGGAGACATTCACCGGGCCCTCCGACCTGGTACCAAGGGGCTGTTGCACCGGAGAGTGGTCTCGCGCAGCCTCGGGACCCGAACGAGATACGGCATTGCCGAAGGCCTGCGGAGAGCAAAGCTCAACGACCCCGACCCCGTCAAGCGCCTTCCTCAGCGGGGCCACCTGGAACGATGTCACATGAACCACCATGCCTGGCCAGCGAGTTGATGAACACTCAACAGCAAAGAACGGCCGGAGTGCCCCCGCCCCTCCACCGTGACGTCACCTATAGTTCGGCATTGCCGAACGTGATTCAGATCCGTAGAGTCCTGACTCTGATCTTCTGAGGGCACGCGTGACACCGGCAACCCGCCGGCGAGAGGCCGGGTTTCGCGCGGCGGAAAGGACGGACAGACGTGAGACAGCCACCACCGTCGGCCGGGCCCTTCGTCCTCCGCCTCACTACTCCGCCGGGCGTACCACCTCCACCCCCTGGTCCCGCAACTCCTGCACCACCGAGGAGTCGTCGGGGGCGTCCGTGACGATGAGGGCGATCTGCCCCATCGAGCAGATACGACCGAGCGCCGCGCGACCGAGCTTGTCGGCGGTCGCGACGAGGATCACCCGCTGCGCCGCCTTCACGGCGGCACGCTTCACCTGTACGTCGTCCAGGTTGTAGGCAGTGGCGCCCTGGACCGGGTCGACGCCACAGCAGCCCAGGATGAACGTGTCGAAGCACAGGTCCTTGAACGTCTGGACAGGGGTGTGGCCGTAGAAGGAAAGCTCCTCGGGCCGCACCTGCCCGCCCGGCATCAGCAGCTGGATGCCGGAGTGCCCGGAGAGAGCGAAGGCGGCGTGCAGGGAGAGCGGGGTGACCGTCAACTGACGGCCGGTCATGGCCTTGGCGATGGCGACGGCCGTCGTGCCGGTGTCCAGAGCGACCGTCTCGCCGTCGGTCAGCAGCTCGACCACCGTGCGGGCAAGCCGCTCCTTGGCCTGCGCCTCCGACATGGCACGAATGGCGTACGGGGGCTCGACGCCACCGGGGAGGTTGCTCAGCGCACCTCCCCGCACCCGCCGCAGCGCGCCCCGGGACTCCAGGACCTCCAGGTCCCGGCGGATGGTCATCTCCGACGCCCCGGTGGCCCGGGCCAGCTCGGCCACGGTCGCGCGGTTCTCCTTCATGAGCAGCGCCACGACGAACTCGTGCCTCTCCATCACGTTCATGTGTCTGCTTTAGCACAGAAGAGTGCCCTCGCGAGCATACGCACATCAGAACTGTTGATACGAACAACTTCAGTGAGTAGTGTTCGGTCTCGCTGCGTGAATCCGAAGCATGTTTCGCACGTCGGTCATGTTCGTTCAATAGTCAAGGATGAAACGACGAGGAGAGCGATGCCCGCAACCAGTAAGGCCGACCTGCCGGACGCGGGAAGGCCGCTCCTCACCACCGTCGCGATCATCGCCTCGTGCGTGGCGTTCGTGGTGATCGGAGCCCTGCAGGCGCTCTACGGTCCGGCGATCCCGGCGCTGCGTGACGAGTACGGCCTCAGCCCGGCCGTGGCCGGGCTGAGCCTCAGCGCACACTTCATCGGCGCACTCCTGGGTGTGCTGATCTACCACGTACTGCGGGGCCGTCTGAGCAACCGCGTGCTGCTCGGCGGCTCCTACGTGCTCATGGCGGCCGGCGCGGCCGGCTTCGCGTTCTCCCCGAGCTGGAGCCTCGCCCTGATCGGCACTTTCGTCATCGGTTTGGGCTTCGGCGGCATCGACTACGGCCTGAACCAGCTCTTCGCCATCGGCTTCGGCCGCCGCAGCACCGCCATGCTCAACCTGCTCAACGGCCACTTCGGTGTCGGCGCCATCGCCGGCCCGGCCCTGATCGGCTGGCTCGGAGCGGCGAACTACCCGGCGATCTTCATCGGCATCGGCGTGCTCTGCGTGCTGATCCTTTTCACGCTGGGCGGGGTGGCCGCCAAGGAGCCCGAGCCGGCCGCGGTGGAAGGCGCTTCGGCCGGCGGGGCCCGGGTCCTTCCGATCATCGCCGTGTTCATCGGCATCTACGTGCTGCACGTGGCCATCGAGACCGGGGTCGGCGGCTGGGAGCCCACCCATCTCGAAGCGGTGGGCTACGGCGCCGCCACCGCCGCGACGGCGACGTCGGCGTACTGGGCCGCGATGACGATCGGCCGGTTCATCGCCGCCCCGCTCAGCCTGCGCTTCTCCGCACCGGCGATCCTGATCGTCTGCTGCGCCGGCATGGCGGGCTTCCTGCTCCTGGCGACCGTTCCGGCGCTCGCCCCCTACGCCTACCTCGGCGTCGGCCTGATGATCGCGCCCATCTTCCCGACCTGTCTGCCCTGGCTGAACCGCGCCGTGCCCAGCGTGGCCGCCGCCGGCGCCTATGTGATCGCCGCCTCGATGATCGGCGGCGTGGCCTTCCCGCCGCTGCTCGGCGGGGTGATCGACACAATGGACGTCAAGGCGGTGCCGCTGGTGCTGTTCGGGCTCGCCGTGGCCTGCGCGGTGCTGAGCCTGTGGCTGCGCAAGAACGCACCCGATCCCGACGGTCTCTCCCGCCCACGCGAAGCGGAGCGGACGAACGCCGTCGCAACCCAAGGAACCTGAGGCATGAAAGCCGTTCTCTTCGACATGTTCGGCGTCATAGCGCGCGTCCAGTCACCCGAGTCCCAAGCCGTGCTGGAACGCACGGCAGGCGGTGAACGGGACCGGTTCTGGGAGGCGTACTGGTCCCAGCGCGCCCCCTACGACCGCGGCGACGTGACCGGTCCCGCGTACTGGAAGGGAGTCTGTGCCGCGCTGGGAATCCCGTTCGACGCGCGCCTGACTGACGACCTGATCGCCGCCGACCTCGCCAGCTGGAGTGAGGTCGACCCGCGCAGCGTCGACCTGCTCGGCACCCTCGCCGGCCGCGGAATCACCTGCGGTCTGCTCTCCAACATCCCCGAGGAACTGGCCGTCCGGTACGAAACCAGCCAGCCCTGGCTGGAGCACTTCTCGGTGGTCGGCTTCTCCTGCCGGATCGGCAGCGCCAAGCCCGAACCGGCCGCCTACCAGTGGTGCGTCAGGGAACTGGGACTGCCCCCTGAGGAGATCCTGTT
Source organism: Streptomyces sp. NPDC027962 (assembly GCF_055566095.1). NCBI lineage: Bacteria > Bacillati > Actinomycetota > Actinomycetes > Kitasatosporales > Streptomycetaceae > Streptomyces > Streptomyces sp. NPDC027962. Next base: position 75,434 of record NZ_JBVHTA010000023.1, on the reverse strand, counting down.
CGTCGACGACCGGGCCGAGAATGTCCGGGCCGCGCAGGAACTGGGTCTCCAGGGGCACGTGTTCACCTCCCCCGCCGAACTGGAGGCCGCACTGCTTACCACGCTGGAGGCTGCGTCGCAGTGACGGCGACACCGTTGCTCTTCGCGCTCTGCGCCGCCACGCAGGGCTGTTTCCCGCCACCGCGCCGGGAGATCGAGACGGGGCGCGGTCTGGCGGGAGCGCTCCTGCTCCAGGGCGCGCTGGCCGGCCGGCTGGAACTGTACGCGGACCGGGTCCAATTGACAGGATCGGGCGGCACAGGTGATCCGGCGCTGGACGATGCGCTGGCGCAGCTCGGCCGCTCAGCCCGGCAACGGGACCCGGCCGACTGGGTGGAGCGCCTGGGCCCCTGGGCACTGGCCCGGCTGCACCCGGGGTCAGCCCTGCGCCCGAGCCGCGCTGCCCCGGACCTGGCGCTGACGCAGGTGCGGGACGCGGTGCGGGAGCCGGCGGGCGAACGGCTCCCGGCGGTCGCCGCAGGGGCCCTGCTGGCGGCTTCCGGACTGCACGGCGTGGGATGGCCCGGTCTGACGGCGGCTGAGGCGGAGCGGCGTACCGCACGGGCGGTGGCCTCGCTCGGGGTCGCCGGCGCGCCCGTGGCCCGAGCCTCGGCGGCCGTCGCCGATTCCCGGGCATCCTCGGCCGCCGCTCTGGCCTTTTTCGGTTAGCCATTCCTGTCTGCCGCGGACGGCGCCGAGACGCTCCGCGAGCGTCGGCCAAACTAGATTCATTGCCCCAAGATCCCTCTTGTCAGGGCCGGTTCGAATGTTTTCGTATGAGTGAGCAGGCGGCACCGAGAAACTCCCCAGTGCACCGGGTGAGAAAATCCGGACCGCTCCCATCCGGCATCAAGCCGCATTCCTTTCTATTCCCTTGGACGTGACGTGCGTTATTTTCCGTCCATATCTCGACGTTTTGCGTGACCCGTGTGAGAGGGACCGATGGATACCAAAGATGTTACCGACCACATCTATTACCCCGTCAGCGACCGCAAGATGGACCGCGGTGAGGGCGTCTACCTCTACAACGAGGACGGCAAGCGCTACCTCGACTGCGCATCGGCGACCTTACGCACCGCGCGACGGCGCAGCTCAAGCGGGTAACGGGAAGGTCGTGCCATGACTCAATCCTTACACGGAATCGAGGCCTCCACCCGACACGGGGCGGTTCACGGTGTCACTCCCGGCGCCGTCGGAACGATGCTCGGCATCCACTCCGGCGGTGGGCTCGCCGGGGCCCTGGTCGCCGCACGGGCCCACCGATACTTCACGCCGAAAAAGGTGAGCCGCGATGACGGGCGGGGCCCCGACGCCGTGAGCCCTGGACGGACCCGCGAGACTCCGGGTGCGGCCAGGGCCGGGTCACACCGTTGGCGTCCTCAACGTCCGGCGGTCCCACGTCGGTTGCTGGTGCGCAGAAGCACGATTCCCACGATCAGCAGCATTGCTCCGGCCGCGGAAGGCCACAGCTGAGCGCCGGTGGCGGCGAGTCCGCCGCCACCGCCCTGCGGTTGGCTGCCGGCTTGGGTCTCGCTGCCGGCCTGGGTTCCGCTGCCGGCCTGGGTTCCGCTGCCGGCCGGCGACTCGCCGCCGGCGCCGGGCGCCGGGGCGTTCTCACCGGTCTGCGGTGTGGCCTGCGTACCGGGAGTGGGCTTGGCCGACCCGGTGAGCACCCCGGGCTGCTGAGCATCGTCCGCCGCGTCCGGCTTGGCCTGACCGCCAGTTGTGCCGGGATCCGAGCCGGTCGAATCCCCCGGCTCCTGCACGTCACCCGTGGCATCCGGCTTGGCCTGCCCGCCGGTTGTTCCAGCATCCCCACCGCCACCCGCGGGCCCTCGGTTGCCCGTCGACGGGTCCGCCGGTTTGCCGGGCTCAACGGGGTCACTGGGCTCGGCGGGCTGCCCGGGGTTCCCAGGGGTTCGGGTCTCGCCAGGCTCAGTCGGATCGCCCGGATCCGCGGGGTTCCCGGGCTCAGCGGGCTCAGCGGGCTCAGCGGGCTCAGCGGGCTCAGCGGGATCCTCACCGTCACCGGTTTCGATGGGGTTCGCAGGTTCGCTGGGTTCCGCGGGGCCGTCGGGCCCGCACTCACGGCCGTCGTTGATGCAGTCCACCAGCTCCCGCATAAGACTGTCGTCGAAGACGTTGATGAAATCGCCGTGGTCGGTGACCGGCTTGTGCAGCTGCTCCGGGAAGGAGTCGACCGCGAACGCGGACCGGTTGTCCTTGTCGAAGACGGGGGGCGGAACGTCGTAGACGATGCGCTGCACCAGCTGCGGAATGGTCCGGAAACCGTTCTGGCATCTGCCGTTCTCGTCCGCGAAGGCGACATGGGTGCGGTGATTGGCGCTGTCGGTGTTCTGGCCGTCCCAGCAGCTCTGGAACTTGAACGTCCGGACGACCTTGCTGCCCTGCGGGCAGACCGGGTACTTGTCCTTCAGCTGACGGTCCTCGAATCCGGTGCAGCTCCAGGACGCGTTGGCGTTCGCGTTGCCGTTGACGAAAGCCTTGGCGTCACCGGTGATGATCCGCAGAAATCGCGGCATCGCCGTGACCTTGGAGACCGGACTTCCCACGAATTTCAGTGTGACCTGGGTCGGCGTCAGGATCTTTCCGACGTTCTTGTCCTTGCCGCCGCCGTCGGCCTGGGCGTCATTCTCGTCCTGTCCGTTCTGCAGTCGCAGGACCGGCCAGTAGTAGGTCGACCTGTCGCCCTGGTTACGGCAGGTGGTGGCGCCGCCGGCGAGATCGTCGTCGCTCGCGAACGCGTCGTTCGCCTGGTTGCCCACGTAGTCGTGCATGTGGTGCGCGCCGTTGCTCACACCGGGGGCGACGATCACATTGTCCGGGTTGAACTTGCCGTTCTCGTTCCGGCCGCAGTCCGTGGCGAAAGTGCCGCGCGAGGCGTCGCCGAGTTCGCGAGGGCTGCGCACATTCGGCTGGACGGAGGCGATGTCGACGAAGTCGGACGCCTCGGGGCCATTGCCGGCCTGACCGCCGCTGCCCTGGTCTCCCGCACCGTTACCGTTGTTCTGGCCACCCTCGCCGTCGCCGTTGTTCTGCCCGTCGCCCTGGTCCTGGCCGTTGCCCTCTCCGCCGCCTGTGCGGTCCGCGTCATCCACCTGCAGGGTGCACGGGGCCATCGCCTCCAGCCCCTGCGGGCGCTCCCCGGCCACACTACCGATGGCTGTGGCAATGCGGTCGATGCTCGTCGTGCGCTTGCTCTTCAGCGGTTCGAGGATGGCCTTCCGGGTGAACTCCGGATCCCGCTCAACCTGTTCCTTCTGGTCGACGAACCGCTCGTACGCCTCGGTGATCTGGCTGTCCAGCGTGGCCAGTTCGCGGTCGACCTCCGGCCTCGCCGCATCCGGCACCTCGAGGAGCCCGTTCGCGACCTCGGGACACTTGATGGTGGAAGCTTCGGCTCCGAAAGTCTGCGTCTGCTCGTTGCGACCGTCGGACCGGAGCCCCCAGCCCTCGCCGGCGGAAGCATAGGAGTTGACCGCGATCAGTCCACCTCCGCCCAGCATCAGCGCGATTGAGGCAGCGAATACTCTGCCGCCGCTCCTCGAGCGTCTTCGCGAGGTACGTGTCACGGGAACTCCTGTGCGTCGTTGCTGATCGGCAGATGGAGGCTGCGCCCAAAATACATACGGAAGCGGCCCCCTTCGTGTTCAACGCACACTGCAATTCACAACTGCACAGCCATCCGCAGCTCGCCACGGCCTGACGGTAGTGCGCCTCTCATACGACACCAACTGGCGCACCGTACAACGACGTGCGGACCTGACACGACGCCTGCCCCTCCTCCCCCGACCGGACCGCTGCCACTCCTGACTCGGCCCGGGTCACCGGGCCGCGGAAGAACCCGGTGTGCGAAGGGCCCGGGATCGCGGTGAGTCGGGACGTCCGACCACTCGTCAGCCGTTGAGCGTGGGGACGGCGCACAGTGCCAGGCGTCTCGCCCTGGGCGAGCACGTGTACGCGTACGGTGCCGGGCACTGCCTCGTGGGCCGGCTGTTGCAACCTGGTCAGGGCAGGACAGCCACGGAAGTGGGCACGGAGTGGCGCAGGCGGTGGCGTCCTGCCGGATCCGTGGAACCCGGCGCCCACCCGACGCGACAGCCGGGCCATCAACCGCCCACGAGCAGAAATCCCCGATCTCAACGAGCAGAAAAGGGTCCGTCAGCAAGCTGACGCCGCAGGCACTCTGCACTCGGCATGCTCACACCCATCGAATTGGAGCTGAAGACGACCCCCTCGATCATCTGAACTCCGGCAACTCGACTCCACGCAAGGCGGGCACATCAGGCGGGATCAGGGTTTCGAGCGCCTGGTCGAGGACGGTGAGCAGGTGCTCGCATTCCTGCGGGGCGTACAGCATGCGCAGTGCCAGACCGTCGGACAGTGCGATGACGGCGTCGGCGATGGCCACGGTGCGGGCCTGGTGTCCGGCCGACTCCAGCCAGGCAGTGAGCGCCTGGCGGATGTCCTGGTCGACCTGTCGCCGGATCACGGCGAGGCGGGGGTGGTGTGCCGCGTGGACGGCGAAGGCCAGTTGCACGGTGGCCTCTGCGCGTCGCTCGGCGTCCACGGGGAGCGTGGCCAGGATCAGGTCAAGCAACGCCTGGCGCAGCGGCACTGCGGTGTTCACGTCGGCCATCCGACGCTCGATGCGTTCGCCGGCCAGCTCGGCGGCGAAGGTGAGCATCTCGTCCTTGGTGCGGAAGTACTTCTGCACGGCGCCGGGAGAGCGGCCTGCGGCAGCGGCCACGGTACGCACGCTGACCTCGTCGAGCCCGCGTTCCGCGACCAGTTGAAGCAGGGCCGCACCGATCTGCCGGCGCTGTTCCTCCCGGTCGACGGTCCTTGGCATGAGTCACGCTCCCACCTTTAGAATACAATCGTATCCTAAAGCTCATCGATTCAGGCGCACAGCGCCGAAGGGGGAGAGCGATGGACGACCGACACGAAAGAGCCGTACCTGCTGTGCGTGTCTCGGACCATGACCGCGACGACGTGCTCGCTGCGCTGGCGGCGGCGCTGGCCGAGGGACGAATCGACCCGCACGAGCATGAGACCCGTTCGCAACGCGCCCTGCGTGCGCGTACCGCCGATGAACTCGCCGCGCTCACGTCCGACCTGCCCGCACCAGCGCCGAGCCGCGCGGAGCAGGACCGCAAGGACCTCAGGGAATGGCTGGCCGAGTGGCGCTACTGGCTCGGCGGTGCAGTGATCATGTCCGGGATCTGGGGCGCCCGCTGTGCACAGAAGGGAGAACTGACGTCCTACTGGCCACTGACACCGCTGGGCGTGTGGGCGGCCGTTCTGATTGCCGTCGCCATCTGGCCGCGTGGTGCAGACAACCGCCGTGAGTAGGCCGGGGACCGCTCTCCCCGTTGCAGGAGCGCCGCCCACCGACGCGCTCTGGCTGCCCGCACCTGCCCGGTCTGCGAGGGCATCTTCACCGCGAAACCCCGACTCCGGCAGATCGACTTCGGCTGACCGTCACCGATGACCGGGCCCGCCGACCTGACGGTCGGCGGGCCCACAACGGTCAGGTCAGGAGCGCAGCTGGTCCAGTTCGCTGCTGATCGCATCTCGCAGCACGTCATGCTGCGGACCGAGCCTGAACTGCTCGTCACTCCACCGTTCACGCGGATAGAGCCACACCGGAGCACCCACCACATCGGCCGGCTCCCAGTCGAACCGCGGCCAGACATGCGCATGCAAAAACCGGTCCGTGTTCCCCAGGATCTCCAGGTTGACCCGTCGGAAAGCCGGGTCCAGCCGCCGACAGGCACGTTCGACCGCCTCACCGAGCTGGTCCATGTCAGACAGGAACGACAGCCTCTTCGCCTTCGGCAGGTCCGACAGCCGCTGCACATCCGGTTCGTCCACGAGCAGAACCGAGTAGCCCGGCAGGAACTGAACATCCCCGATTGCCGCGAACCCCGACGTCAACCGTCGCAGCACGGTCGGGTTCTCGCCCCTCAGCGCCGTCCCGATCCGATCCATCCGCCAGTCACCAGTCATGGCCAAAACCTACATTCCGGGGTTCGACCGCCCTGGGCGTCCTCTCCGGCGGCAACCACGTCGACGAGCCCTGCGGGGACTCGGACGGGCAAGCTGACCGCCGCTCCTATTTCACGCAGCGTACGGAGCCCAGTCCCGCCGGGTCGGCGGGAAGGTGCAGGGCGGCCGCGGTCTCGGCGAGTTCGGCCGCCGCACGGTCGGCCGCTTCACCGCCCGGGCAGCCCTGGCTGACGCGCTGCGCCCGGAGGCATGCGAAAGGCTCATCGAGGGCCGTCAGCGCCAGTTCGGGTGGACGGTGCGGCCGGGGAGCTCCAGGCCGGTGCAGCCCCGGAGCTCGGCCTGGTCCGCCGCGAACTCGTTGAGGAGGTGCCGCACCTCGCTCATCAGCAGCACCGATCGGGAGCTGTCCCGGGCGTAGCTGTTGGCGAGGTAGTTGGCGGACTCCCCGCCACATCGAGCCTTGGCCCGGCCGAAGTTCTCGCCGAGCAACGCGTCGCTGGAGCTGTGCCCCTTCGGGATCCGTACGTTGGCCGAGAGCAGCCTCTCGAAGGGCTCCTCCGCCCAATCTCCGTACCAGCCCGTGAAGTTCACGGCGGACTCGCCCGTCCCGGAGTCGATCAGCGAGCAGCTGGTGATCGGGGCCCTCTCGTCCGTGGGCGCGACCACCTGCCACTCCTTGCCTGACGGACTCCTGGGCAGCGTGTCCAGGGCCAGCCAGCCGCACATTGTGCCCTCCGCCTGGCTCAGGGACAGCTTCCGGACGGGTTCGACGCGGCCCGGCAGCGGCAGCGGGTCGGCCCCGCAGCCGAGCTCGGCGTTGGCGCCGTTGGCGATGCGTACGGCCGTGCGCAGGGACTGCGGCGAGGGGCCGCTCTCCACCCCGTGGGTGTACACGTTGGTGACGAGGCGTGGCTTGCGGCCCTCGGCGTCGTGGCCGAGCTTCGGACACTCCTGAATGATCACCGGGCCGAACCTGCCGTAGAAACCAGGCACGGATCTGGGATAGGCGTAGTGGAGGTCTCTCGGGATGGTGAACTCCATGTCCAGCGGACCCAGCGGCTCACCCGTGTCGGTCTCTGCCTCGACCTTGAGGACGAAGTGCCGGCCGTCGCTCTCGTTCACCCCGCATCTGAGCATGCCCTGCCCGGAACCGAAGGTGTCCTTGGCGGCCTGCAGCCGTTCGTTCGGCAGCAGTTCGGCGAGATCATCGCCCGACAGGTTTCCCCCGCACAGCATCGCGGCGTACCACCAGGGCTGCCACACCGGCTTGGCCGACCAGCCGACGCCTGCCACGACGGCGAGCACCACCGCCACGATGCCGAGCACCCGCCTGCTGGGCAGCCACCGCCCCCGTATCCCCGTTGCCATGACCTGCACTCTCTCCTGTCCCCAGCCCTCTCTCGACGAGCGCAGCCTATGTGGCACGCGCACTCGACGGGCCGCGGGGTCAGGCATCGGTCAGCTCATCGGTCGGATCACCAATCGACAGGTGCTCCGCCGGCAGCACACCCCGGAAGCGTGGACCGACCTGCTCAAGCGTCATGGATTCAGCAACATCCATGCCTTGGTGCTCGATGCTCCCGAGCCGAACAAGCTCGGCACCCTCTTGGTGCGGGCCCACACCAGCGCATGAAGGGACAGGCGCCGTCGTCGCCGAGTACAACTGCTGCGCGGTGGCGGCGGACAGAACGGCTCCGCGACCGGGACAGATCGCGGGGCCGCTGCCTTGCGTTTCAGTCGCTCAACTGCCCGTCCCTGATGGCCGAAACGAAGGAAGTCCAGCCGACGGTCGGGAACACGAGGACCGGGCCGTGCGGAATCTTGCTGTCTCGTACCGGGACGGCCGCGGCGATGTCGTCAGAGACCTCGACGCACGCCCCACCGTCCTGGTTGCTGTAGCTGCTCTTGCGCCAGGACGCGGCAGTCAGGTCGATGGATCGCACGTTGCTTCCTCCAACATCCGCAGGATGAACTTGCGCGACTCAGCTGGGGTGAGTGCCAGGTCGCGCACCGCATCGTACGTCTTCTGCAAACGCACAACAGGGCCGGAGTCCTCGATGAGTTCGCCCTGATAGCCATTCTCGGTATACGCCACGGTCCTGCCTTCCGGAAGAAGGAGATACCACATGTCGGCGCTCACGAGGCCGTGCAGCCCGGCACTCTGAAGAAGCACATGGACTGTCACATTGGGACGCTCCGCCGCCTCCCCCAGATACTCAAGCTGCCCCCCGCCATTCCCCCACATCCCGCAACGGCGTCCGCAGCACCGCCTCCGACAGGATCGTCCGGAACGGCGGCGCATCCTCACCCTCCAACAGCTCCCGCCGCCCCATCCGCGCCTCGACCTGCTGCTCAAGCTCCTTCCCCTTGAGCCCGCCCGCCGCCAGCACCTCCCGCGCGTACCCCGATGTCTGCAACAACCCCGGCAGCACGCTCACCGCGAAGTGCCACAGGCTCACCGCCTCCGCCTCCAGCGCCATGTACCGCCGGTACCGCTCGCGGAACTGCGTATGGTCCCCGGCGGCCAGCTCCCACAGCGCCAGCAGCAGCCCCGGCGTCCCGTAGTGCGTGTCCAGCGCCTGGACGACCTCAGGGCTGCCGAGCGTCTCGCCCTTCTCCATCTTGCCGAACAACGACCAGTCCCAGCCGAGCCGTTCGCCGAGCGCCCGCAGGCTCGTCCCGCTCCCCGCCCGTAACGTCCGCAGCTCCTCGGCGAACCGCTGACGGGGCTCCTGGCTGCGGCCGGTGACGACGCGTCGCTGCGGCATACCGCTGCTCCCTCCGGGACGTGCGTGTGACCGATGTGGAACGTGTGGAACCACCTCCGTGCGACGGGGAAGCACCACCCCGTCCACGACCCGGTCGCCCACATCCGGACGCATTCTCGTAACGACCGGACTACACAGCGTAATTCAGCCGGCGCTACCCGGTCGTGGAATCAGCGGAACCGCACCGCCCCGCCCACCCCACCGACGAGGACCCACATGAACCCCACCGCTCGCACCCCCCACACTCCCCACACCCCCAAGATCCAGGAAGCGATCGAAGCCCGCGACGCCCTCGCCGCCGCCCTGTCCCAGGCCGGCATCCAGCTCCCCGCGATGGACATCCGCACCCCCTGGGCCGACGACCGCAAGGCCGACGCCCAGTACGCGCTCGTCCACCTCGGCGTGTGCTCGGCCCCCGTCGCCCATCTGCTCGCGGACGTGATCACGAAGGGGATCGCCGGGTGACACAGGACGCCGATGAGACGCCCACCCTCGGCGTGGCCGTCCACGACAGCGCACACGACCGCGTCGGACGCGTCATGGGCCACGAGGGCCCGTACGTCCAGGTCCGCCCGCTCGCCGGGGGCCGCGCATGGGACGCCGAGCCCGACCACCTCCGCCCCCTCACCCAGGACGAGCTGCTGAGCGCCCTCGTCGCCGAAGTGAACGCCCGGAGCAGACAGCCCGGATGACGGCACCACTCCCGGTCCGAAGCCGCACCCCGTCACCCGCCCGCCACCCCGCCCCGGCCGGCTCCGTGCCGATCCCCTCCCCGTGATCGACTGCGGGCCCTGCAGCCCTGGCGAGAACCGCCACCGGCACATCGGGAACGATCAGGTCCGGGGAGCTTGCGAGCGTCCCCGGACGGTCGTTCGGCGCAACTCCCGTGGCGACGCCCAACTCCGATTTCTGGCGTCCTGTTCATGCCCGTGCCGGGCCGTGCCCGGCACGGGCGGATGAGGAGTGGACGGTCCTCGCTCGCCGGTACCCCTGGCCCGGACGCTGACCGCACGGACGGCCGATGCGTAGCTCATCTGCCGTCACCAGTGCGCCTACTCGCACACCACGGGCGTCACCACCGCCTCTTCCCCGGCCATCACCGCACCACCCCGCTCATCAAGGGCCGTGGCAGCGGCGCCGGCGCCTCCACCGGCGGGATTCGCGCGGCCCTGGCACGTCGAGACATACGCGCCTGGGTGCCGCAGCGCCGCGTCCGTGGAGCAAGGCGCCGTGTTTCATGTGAGGCCTGGAGGCCGACGGCGGCGTCGGCGCACAAGGGCGTCAAGTGGAATGCTCAGCTTCAGCGAGGGAGGCTGTACCCATGGGGTTGCACCTCCGCTCACCTTTGCGACCAGGGGCAGGCGGTCACGGCCAGATCCTGTTCGCTCTGGCGCGGTGTGTGCCGTTCGCGCTCGCGCTGGCCGTGCTGGTCATGGAGTTCACGCCGGCACACTTCGTCTATACGGGCCCCTTTCTCGTGGCGACGCCTGCGCTGGCCGCGGTGACAATGGGCCCCAAGGGCACCCTCTCGGCCGCGGCTCTCGCGTTGGCGATCAGCGTGACCACGGCCACCTACAACCAGGCCTGGGGCACCCTGCAGGTCTATACCAACTTCTTGGCTCTGGCCCTGGTGACCGTGGCCGGATTCCTCACGAGCCGCACCGTCCAGACACGCAGGGACGGTGAACTCGACCAGGTGCGCCGGATCGCGGTGGCAGCGCAGATGGTCATCCTGCGCCCCGTCCCCGAGTACCTGGGCCAAGTGCGGGCGGCCAGCCTGGGCCTCGCCGCTGGGACGGGCGCACAGATCGGTGGTGACCTGTACGCGGCCGCGAGTACGCCCTACGGCGTACGGCTGATGGTGGGCGACGTCCGAGGCAAAGGGCTGGGCGCCGTGCACGCGGTGGCGGTGGCGCTGGGCGCGTTTCGAGAGTTCGCACACTACGAGGACGACCTCGTGGAGGTCATGAACCGCTGCTCGGCTGCGCTGCGACGGGAGGTCGCCGTGCCGGGGACCTACAATCAGGAAGTGCAGATGGAGGGATTCACCACCGCGCTCCTCGCCCAGGTGCCGGACGAACACGTGGTGTACCTGGTCAACCGTGGTCATCCGCCTCCGCTGATGCTGCACCAGGGCAGGGTCGAAACCCTGATGCCCGCCTCGCCACTGCCGCCTCTTGGCCTGGAAGACCTCTTCACCGGCCCTCCCGCCAAGCCCCAGAGCTATCCGTTTTCACCCGGTGACCGCCTGCTGCTGTACACCGACGGCGTGATCGAGGCCCGCAACCGCGACAACGACTTCTTCGCCCTGACACAGGCCATGGAGGAGATACCCGCAAGCACCACCCCGTCGGAGTTCCTGGAAGAACTGCACCAGGCACTGATCCGCCACACCGAGGGCCCCCTGGCGGACGATGTGGCGGTGATCCTCGTTGACCGGCTCGACGAAGAAGACGGCAAGCACGGCGGTGCAGTCGCCGCCCGATGATGTGACAGGCCGCATTGACTGTCCCTCCCGCGCACAGCCCCGTCCTGGGGCTCGCTTCAAGCAGCGGGCATTGCCCGGGGCAGACCAAGGGCTCGGAGCCGGGCCGGATGCACCAAAGTCCAGCGGCAGCCTCACCGTCACCATCAGTGGCTCTGGTTACGCTGCGCGACCCAGTCACGGCGAGCCTCGGGGCACCTGTGCTGCAAGACCCGGGCGATCCGCACAGAGAAGGCCCGAAGGGCGTCCTCGCCCAACTCCACTCGGCAGACTCCAGGGGGACAGAAGGCCCGCCGTCACGGCCCGAGGGCCCGGCACATGCGGCCCCGGTGGTCGGGGCGAGTACCACCGCACTCACCCGACGGTCCCCTTGCCGCCGCACGTATCGTCGACCGGCGGTGCTGCTTCGGCCCGGACCCGCATACCGCCGATGACGCCGACGGCTCGACGCCGGTCGCCCCTTGTCACAGGCCCGGGGCGCCCCAGAGCGGGAACCAGCGGGTCAGGTCCTGCTCGATGCGCAGGTCGTCCCTGAGTACGGCCTTGACCTGGAGTTCCAGCGGGTTGTCGCGCTTGTTGCCCGGCAGCGGGGCGAACGGGTAGAAGGTGCCGCGCTTGTAGAGGTAGACCAGCGCGAGGTGACGCGGCCCCGCGTCGTGGAAGGCCACCAGGGAACAGAGGAGTTGTGGGCCGAAGCCGCTGTCCTGCAGGGCGGTGTTGACCGCGTGGAGGTCGCTCACGAGGGCGGGCAGATCGCCCGGCGGGCGGCGGGAGATCAGCCACGAGTAGCCGTACGTGTCGCGGCTGGACTCCACCGGTGCGCCGCCGCGTTCGGAGTCGGCGTCCAGGAGGGCCCGTACCTCCTGATGGACCTGGGCGAAGGCGCCGCCTTCGATGGCCGCGAAGCAGACCGAGCCCGATCCGGTCGGGGTGAACCCGGTCGCGGCCTGGAGGGTGATCGCCGCCGAGGGCAGGGCGAAGAGCTGGTCCAGGTCGGGCCTGGCCGGCTTGGTCCGGCCGAACAGGGTGTCCCAGAAACCCATGGGGCTCGATCTCCTTCCGTCACACCCCGTCCGGCCCGCCGCCCGCCTCTCCGAGCTGTGCGGAGAGCTCCGCGAGCGCCTCGAGCCGACGTTCCAGGGTGGGGTGGGTGGAGAACATGTTCGCCACGGCCGTGCCGGGCCCGAGGGCGGGGGTGAAGAAGAACGCATTGAACGCCTGGGCGGTGCGCAGATCCCGCGTGGGGATGCGGGCGATGTCGCCGCTGACCTTGGTCAGCGCGGAGGCCAGGACGGACGGCTTGGCGGTCAGCATGGCGGCCGCGCGGTCGGCCGCCAGCTCGCGATAGCGGGACAAGGCCCGGATGAGCAGGAAGCTGAGGGCGTAGACGAGGGCTGAGACGCCGATCACCGCCAGGAAGACGACGGCGGTGTTCTGGTCCCGCTGGCTGCGTCCGCCAAGCAGCTGGGAGTAGAAGGCGAAGCGGACGACGAGACCCGCGATGACGCCCAGGAACGAGGCGATGGTGATCACCGCCACGTCACGGTGAGCGACGTGGGAGAGCTCGTGGGCGAGGACGCCTTCGAGTTCCTCGGTCTCCAGGCGGCGCATCAGGCCGGTGGTCACGCAGACCACGGACTGGTCGGCGTTGCGGCCGGTGGCGAACGCGTTGGGCAGGTCCATGTCTGAGACGGCCACCCGAGGTTTGGGCATGTCCGCGGCGGCGCACAGCCGGTCGACGACCCCGTGCAGCCGGGGCTGCTCCTCGGGCGTGACGAGACGGCCGTGCATGGCGTACAGGGCGATCCGGTCGGAGTACCAGTACTGCGCGCCCAGCAGGACCGCGGCGATGACGACCACCAGGACGACGGACTTGAGCAGCACGATCAGTGCCGCGACGAACGCCACGTAGAGCAGGCCGAGCAGGAACATGGTGACCGCCATGCGGGCGGTCAGCTGCCGGTCGGGCTCGAAACGGCTGCGCATCGCCATCACCCCATCACTCCGTCACCCCGTCACCCCGGGATCAGACCCTCGTCGGAGAGCAGCTCGCGCACCTGCGGGAGGCTGGTCGTCTCATCGGGCAGCACCAGATCCGACGGTGTGATCCGCTCGTCCGGCAGCGGCGTGCCGAGGGTGCGTGCGGCGTCCAGCAGCGCCGACAGGGCGGACGCGAAGGCCGTCTCGTCTCCCGCGTCGGCGGCCGCCTGCAGGGCGGAGTCCAGCTGGTTGAGCCGGTCGAGGTGCTCGTCGGCGATGTCGTACTGGCCCTCGCCGAGAATCCGCATGATCATGACGTCTCCTCCCGCCGGGTCTCGGCGGCTTCGGTCGCCTCCGGGATCTGCACCTGTTGCCCGTAGGAGTGGTCCAGGACCTCGCGCGGGTCCTCCGCCTCGTCCAGTGCCTTGTTCGCCTTGGTCCGGAAGAGGGTGGTGATCCGTTGGGTGATGCTGGTCATGGTGGCCGCCTTCCGATCGAGGCCGGCGCCGCGTCACAGTGACTCCTCTTCCATTGTCCGGTCACGACACCCGCACGGCAGTTCGATCAGCAGCTCAGGATGGTGAGCACGGAGCCCGAGCCCACCTGGATGGTGGACGGGCCGTTGCCCAGCGCGCTCCAGACCTCGACGCGGATGGTTCCGCCGTCCAGATCGCCCAAAGCGCCAGAGGCCGAGTGCAGGCCCTGTCTGGCCGAGGATGACCCGCCGCCGCGGCGAGGCCGCCCGTGGATTGCCCGGTCAGGCAGCGCAGCCGTACTGCTTGGCGAGATTGGAGGCGACTTCCCGCACCACGGTCGCACTGTCCTTCTTGTGGCCGGGGGCACTTGTCGGCGTCCCCCATGCCGTTCTGGTACCACTGCTCGGTGATCGCCTGGAGGTGGTCCTGGTACTCGCCGGGGCTCGCGTTCAGCTCCTGTTTCGTGAGCCCGCGGAACGTCGCCGTCCCGCGCAACATGCCGAACACACCCGCCCGTGTTCTATCGCTCTGCCTGGCGCGGGAAGGGGCGATCGGTGTGACCGGGAGTGCTCCCGTGAGAGGGGCACTTGCCGAAGCCCGGCTCCGCCGGACTGCCGCCCGAACGCGGTACTCCTCGCCGCCGGCGGGGTGGTGACAGGCTGTGCCGTTTGGTGGCACGCTCGAATGCGGACTTGCGGCGCGTGATCGACCGGATGGTGGGATTCGATGGCATCGTGCGGGCCCCGACGGCGATCACGATGGAGATCCGAGGCCGCTCCGGATCACTCCACTGGTGCGCCAGGCGTCGCGGCAGGCGCCGTATGGACCGCTGACCGCTGGAGGACCGGCCTTGAGGGAGGGACCGAGAAGTGAGCTTCTGGGAGTACCTGGGCACCCGCTACCAGCAGCTGCTGGTGGACGCCGGTCAGCACGCCAGCGCCGTCTTCCAGTGCATGGTCGTCGCCACGGTGCTCGGGGTCCTGATCGGCGTCCTCACCTACCGCACCGAGTGGGCGGGAAACCTCGCGATCACCACGACCGCAAGCATCCTGACCATCCCCTCCCTGGCTCTCCTCGGCCTGCTCGTCCCGGTCGTCGGCCTCGGCGTCGCGCCGACCGTCATCGCGCTGACGCTGTACGGACTGCTGCCCGTGGTCCGTAACGCGGTCGTCGGGTTGCGCGGAGTCGACCCGGCCCTCGTCGAGGCCGCCAAGGGCATGGGGATGTCACGGTTCGCCCAGCTGCTCAGGGTCGAACTGCCCCTCGCCTGGCCGCCGATCCTCACCGGTGTCCGGGTGTCGACCCAGATGCTGATGGGCATCGCGGCGATCGCGGCCTTCGCCTCGGGGCCCGGGCTCGGCAACCAGATCTTCCGCGGGATCTCCAGCCTGGGCAGTGCGAACGCGCTCAACGAAGTACTGTCGGGGACGCTCGGAATCGTCGTCCTGGCCCTGCTGTTCGACGCCGGGTACGTGCTGATCGGACGGCTCACCATCTCACGGGGGATCCGTGTCTGACTCTGCCGAAATCGTCGAACCGACCTCCCCGACGTCCGGCGCCGCAGGCCCCGGCGGATCCGCCGGGCCCGACCGGCCGGCCGCCACCGGCGCGAGTATCCGGCTGGGCAACCTCACCAAGCGCTATCCGGACAGCCAAGCCCCGGCCGTGGAGGACGTGACCCTGGACGTCGCGGCCGGCGAAACCGTGATCCTTGTGGGGCCCTCGGGCTGCGGCAAGAGCACCACCCTCAAGATGATCAACCGGCTGATCGAGCCGACCTCGGGGCGGATCACCATCGGCGGCGAGGACGTCACCGGCATCAACCCCGTGGCGCTCCGCCGCACCATCGGCTACGCCATCCAGGCCACGGGCCTCTTCCCGCACATGACCGTCGCCGAGAACATCGCACTCGTGCCGAAGATGGCAGGCTGGTCCCGCGCGAAGGTGCGGGACCGGGTCGAGGAGATGCTCGAACTGGTCGGGCTGGATCCCGGGGAGTTCCGCGGCCGCTATCCGCGCCGGCTCTCCGGCGGCCAGCAGCAGCGGGTCGGGGTGGCGCGGGCGCTGGCGGCCGACCCGCCCGTGCTGCTGATGGACGAGCCGTTCGGGGCCGTCGACCCCATCACCCGCGAGCGCCTGCAAGACCAACTCATCCGATTACAGCGCGAGTTGCGCAAGACGATCGTCTTCGTCACGCACGACTTCGACGAGGCCATCAAGGTCGGCGACCGGATCGCGGTGCTGCGCGACCGGTCGCAGATCGCCCAGTTCGACACTCCGGAAGCGATCCTGGCCAGTCCGGCGGACGACTTCGTCGCCGGTTTCGTGGGCGCGGGAGCCGGGATGAAGCGGCTGCACCTCAAGCGCGTACGGGAGGTGGAGCTCGCCGACGTCCCGACCGCCACCGTCGACGACCCGCTCGAGACCGCCCTGCACCTGCTGGACGCGGGCTCCCCCGCCGCCGACCACCTGCTGCTACTGGACCGGGAGCGCCGCCCGCACTCCTGGCTGCGACGCGAGGACCTGACGCGCGCCCGGAGTGCGCAACCCGCCGGAGACCCGCTGCCGTTGGCGGCGGGCACCCCCGTGCGGAGCCGGATCGGGGTGGACATGACGCTGCGGGACGCGCTGGAGGCGCTGCTGGCCGACGGTGCGGGCCGCGTCGCGGTCACGGGACAGGACGGCGCGTACGCCGGCGTGGTGGACATGTCGACACTGCTGAACGCGATGCACGGGGCGCAGGGCGAGCGGGGAGCCGAGGAGGCTCGGCCGACCGGCCGGGGTGAGCCCGCGTGAGCCGGAGCGAGGCCGAAGCCGGGGACGGTGGCGGAGCCGCTCCCGAGGCCGGTTACGGGTCCCCGGCTCCAGGGCCAGGGCCAGGGCATGACGAGCCCGTGACCCGGCTCGCCGCACTGGACCGGGTCCCGCCCCGTATCACCTGGCAGAAGCTGGTGACGCTGCCGGCCTTCGTCGCGGTCGTCCTCGGCGCCACCGCGCTGTATCTCCGCACCACCGAGCTGGACTCGATCGCCAGGAACGCCCTCGCAGACGGCGCCGTGCGCACCGCACTCCTCCAGCAGACCGAACTCGTCGCGATCTCCACCTTCTTCGTGCTCGTCATCGCGATCCCGCTGGGCATCGCGCTGACGCGCGGGGTCCTGCGCCGGGCCGCACCGCCGTTCGTCGCGGTGGCCAACATCGGCCAGGCGACCCCGGCCCTGGGCCTGCTGGCGCTGCTGGTGATCTGGCTCGGCATCGGCCAACGAGCCGCCCTGGTCGGCATCGTGGCATTCGCGGTGCTGCCGGTGCTGAGCAACACCGTGGCCGGCCTGAAGGCCACCGACCCGGCACTCGTGGAGGCGGCGCGCGGCATCGGGATGTCGCCGCTGCTGGTGCTGTTCCGGGTCGAACTCCCCCTGGCCGTACCGCTGATCCTGGCGGGCGTACGGACCGCGCTGGTGCTGAACGTCGGCACCGCGACGCTGGCCACCTTCGGCGGCGGAGGAGGACTCGGGGACCTGATCTCCTCCGGCATCACCAACCAGCGCATGCCGGTGCTGGTGCTCGGCTCCGTACTGACGGTCGCCATGGCGCTGATCGTGGACTGGATTGGGATGCTCGTCGAGTTGCTGCTGCACCCACGCGGCCTGGAGGTGGACTGATGCGCCTGACCCGGGTACGGACGGCCGTCGCGGGCGCGGGCGCCCTGCTGCTCGCCGCCGCAGGGCTGAGCGGCTGCGGACTGACCAGCGGCAGCCCGCTGGCCGACTCGGTGCAGCCCGGCTCCATCGGGAAGGGGCGACCGCTGGAGGGCGCCCAACTGACCGTGACCTCCAAGGAGTTCACCGAGCAGATCATCCTGGGCAAGATCATGGGGCTGGCCTTCAAAGCGGCCGGCGCGGAAGTCCTGGACCGGACGAACATCCAGGGCTCGATCGGTGCCCGCGAGGCGGTCAAGTCCGGTGCGGCGGACGGGATGTACGAGTACACGGGCACGGCCTGGATCACCTACCTCGGTCACACCAAGCCGGTCGTCGACCCGTACGAGCAGTGGGAGGCCGTACGCGACGAGGACCGCCGCAACGGCATCACCTGGCTGCCCGCCGCCCCGCTCAACAACACCTACGCGCTGGTCGCGAACCGGGCGAATGCGCAGAAGTACCGGCTGCGCACTCTCTCCGACGTGGCACGTCTGACGAAGAAGGACCCGGGCGCGGCGACGATCTGCGGCGGAAGCGAGTTCTCGGTGCGCGAGGACGGCCTGCCGGGCGTGGCGAAGACATATGGATTCGCCCTCCGGCGCGGGAACTTCAAAAAGATGGACGACGGCGTCGTCTACACCCAGGTCGCCAAGGGCGCGGCCTGCACCCTCGGCGTGGCGGCCACCACCGACGGCCGCATTCCGGAACTCGGGCTGAAGGTGCTGGAGGACGACCGGCACTTCTTCCCCAACTACAACGCGGCACCCGAGATGAACAGCGCCACGATGAGGAAGTACCCCGCCATCGCCGACGTCCTCGCCCCGATCACCAAGCGGCTGACGGGGGCCGAGGCCCAGCGGCTGAACGCCCGGGTGGACGTGGACGGGGAGGACCCGCACGAGGTGGCGAAGGACTGGCTGGTGCGGGAGGGCTTCATCCGGGAGGGCTGACAGACGGCTTCGCGTCAGGCTTGAGCCTGCACAAGGTCCCGGAAGCGGCAGCGAACCGCGATGCCGCAGACGCTGCCTCCGGGCCCTTGCCGGCGCCCGCACTCGAGGACGCAGAGGGGCGATTGAACGTTTCCGCCCCCACATCCCTTACGCGCCGGCAGGTTTGCCTCTAGTCTCACTTTGCCTGCGAGTTACCTGCCAGTTAACAAGTTCTTGAATGGGCGCATTCGGGCCCGGAGGTCAATGTGAGTTCCGCACAGTCCCTTCTTGAAAGACGCCCGGTTTCCGTGGCGCATCTCTTCCTGTCGAGAGTCGAGGCCACACCCCACGGCGAGGCTTACCGTTACCCCGCGCCGGCTGGGGACGGTACCTCCAGCACCGAGGAGTGGCGCTCGCTGACCTGGGCGCAGGCCGCCGGGCGCGTCAGGGCGATCGCGGCGGGGCTGCTTGCCCTCGGGGTGCGGCGCGAGGAGCGGGTGGCGATCTCCTCCTCGACGCGGGTGGAGTGGATCCTGGCCGACCTGGGTGTGATGTGCGCGGGCGCCGCCGCCACCGCCGTCTACCCGAGCACCAATGCCGATGAGACGGTGTACATCCTCTCCGACTCCGGCAGCCGGGCGATATTCGTCGAGGATGCCGCGCAGCTGGCCAAGGTGGTCGCCCACGCGGACCGCCTGCCCGAGCTCGGCCACGCGATCGTCTTCGACCCCGGGACGGACATCCCCAAGGTCGAGGGGCTGGAGATCCTGTCCCTCGCCGAGCTGGAGAAGCGCGGGGTCGTGTACCTGGAAGAGCACCCGGATGCGATCGAGCAGGCGGTCCGGGGCATCGAGCGCGAGCACCTCGCCACCCTCATCTACACCTCCGGCACGACCGGCCGGCCCAAGGGCGTGCGCCTGGTCCACGACTGCTGGTCGTACCAGGGCGTCGCGCAGGAGGTCAGCGGACTGCTGCGCTCCGACGACGTGCAGTTCCTGTGGCTGCCGCTGTCCCACGTGTTCGGGAAGGCCCTGATCTCCGGACAGATACGGACCGGTCACGTGATGGCGGTGGACGGGCGCGTCGACCGGATCGTCTCCAACCTGCCCGCGGTCCGGCCCACCGTGATGGCGTCCGCACCGCGGATCTTCGAGAAGGTCTACAACGGCATCGCCGGCCGGGCGCGAGCCGAGGGGGGCGCCAAATACAAGATCTTCCTGTGGGCGGCGAAGGTGGCCCGCGACTACGCCAGGACCGGGCAGGAGAGCACGACGGCGACCGGCAGGCGCCGGATACCCCTGCCGCTCACCGTTCAACACGCCGTCGCCGACCGGCTCGTGTACGGCAAGATCCGTGCGGCCTTCGGAGGCAATCTGCGCGGCAGCGTCTCCGGCAGCGCCGCCCTCGCTCCGGACATCGGCTACTTCTTCTCCGGCGCCGGTGTGCACGTCTTCGAGGGCTACGGCCTGACGGAGACCAGCGCGGCCTGCACCGTCAACCCCGCCGAGGGCTACCGGGTCGGCACGGTGGGCACACCGCTGCCCGGCACCGAGGTCCGCATCGCCCCGGACGGCGAGGTCCTCCTGAGGGGCCCCGGCATCATGCGCGGCTACCACAACCTTCCGGAGAAGACGGCAGAGGTCCTGGAGAGCGACGGCTGGTTCCACACCGGCGACATCGGCGAGGTGGACGGGGACGGGTTCCTGCGCATCACCGACCGCAAGAAGGACGTGTTCAAGACCTCGGGCGGCAAGTACGTGGCGCCCACCGAGATCGAGGGCCGCTTCAAGGCCGTCTGCCCGTTCGTCAGCAACATCCTGGTCATCGGCGACGGCCGCAATTACTGCACCGCCCTGATCACCCTGGACGAGACCGTCATCATGCCCTGGGCGGCGTCCCACGGGCTCGGCGGCCGGGGCTACGCCGACGTCGTCTCCTCGCCCGAGGTCCACGAGCTGATCGACGGCTTCGTCCAGCGGGTCAACGGCGGCCTGCAGCGGTGGCAGACCATCAAGAAGTTCTCGGTGCTGCCGCGCGACCTCGACGTCGAGCACGGCGAACTCACCCCCAGCCTCAAGGTCAAACGCCCTGTCGTGGAGCGCGAGTACGCCCAGGCCATCGAAGCGATGTACGAGGGGTCCCGCGAAGCCTGATCTCTGCCGGTGCGTACACCGGCCGTACAGGCCACTGGGCTCTGGTGCCGAGCGTCGACGACCGACAGGTGGCTCGCGCTTGCACGGTCAAGCTCCGGGTCACTCCTTGGAGGTCGTCTTCGCGGGCAACGACCCCGTGGACGTGGCGCTGGATCACGCTCGGTCTCCTGGCAGGGGCGACCGTCGGCGCCTGGGCGATCAAGCCGAGGAGCGGCCCCGGCCGAAGCTGCGGACGTCGCCCACGACGAGTGTCTCGACGGTGCTCCGCCACTGACCGGTGATGGGCCGGACTCCGCTTGGGAGGGACCTTCGGCCCTCTGCAAGGACTTCCCGGGAGACGAGACTGGAAACGCACACCGGGAGAGGACTCCTCGTCCGGGCCAGGTCGCTTCGGAGGGCGGGGCCGTCGCACCGTGGGGCCCGCACACGATCGCTGCGGAGGCTGATGATGACAACAGGGAACAGCGGAGCAGGACAGGTACCGCAGAGCACGGATGAGCGCCTGCGCCTCCTGGAATCGCAGGTGGAGACGCTCGCCGGTGCCATCAGGGCACTCGCCGAGGGCCTTGAGGAGATTCCGTCGCAGGACGCGGAGCGGAAGGGGCAACCTGCGCGCGGCGCTCGGCTGGCCCATGAGCTGCTGCTGTCGCAGGGACTGTAGGAGCACATCGTCCATGCGCCGATGACGACCCCGCGTCGTCGAGTGCCCTGGGCGCACGGGCCCGACGCCCATGAAGGGGGCCGGCAAGGTGGGCGGGCCGTCGCGAGCGGCCTGGTACGCGTCGAGCAGCGCGCGGTGCGCGGCGGCCCGACCGTCTAGGGCGTGTTTCGAAAGTAGCGTCGTCCGCCCGCAGGGCGGGGCCCGCGGCGTCTGGTGCGTGCAATCGCAAGGCGGAGGATCATCCTCGTACTGGACGTACTTGGATGACTCCGACAACGCAGCGAGTGCGCGTGCCAGACGTCGTGGGCCAAGCGGGACTTTCGAAACACGCCCTAGGGGTTCGCGGTGGAGACGACGTAGACCCAGGGCTTGTCCGGCTCGGTCAGGTCGACCGTGATGTCCTGGCTCGGCCTCGGGTCCTTCTGCGTGTGCACGGTGCCCGCCCACGCGCGGCCCTCGAGGCCGAAGTTCCAGCCCACCACCCCGGAGTCGCGGTCGCTGATGGTGACCTTGCCGTCCTCGAGCGCGGCCCGGCTCGTCCCCAGGTCCTCGAGGAACGTGTCCAGCCCCTTGTCGGAGGTGCGGAACTGCACGTACAGGCGGCTGGTCTTCCAGTTGCTGGTCTCGTAGTAGGCGACCCGCCAGGCACCCTCAGGGATCGGCACCTCGAAGATGCGGCGCTTCATCAGGGAGGGCCAGAAGCCGCGCAGCCCTTCCGCGGCGGACTCCGCCTGCTTGTCGCGGCCGCTGGCGCGGCTCTGCTCGGCGGAGATCACACCGTAGCCGGCCGGGATGCCGATGAGCAGCACGATGACGATCGCGGTGATCCAGCGGCGCACGATCATGTGCCGCCGGCCCTCGGGGGCCGGGGGCGGGGTCGGCATGGTCTGGCGGGTGGTCAGCGTGGTCATGACGGCGGTTCCTGTGGGAGGCGTACGGAGCTCGGGTTGCGCAGGGCCTGGGCGTAGCGCTCGTAGCGTTCGTGGCGTTCCACCCGCCGGCGGTTGGCGCGGCGGAAGCGGCGCGCCACGAGCCGGGCGAGGTCCGCCGCGCCGACCATACCGGCTTCCGGGCCGAGCTGGGCCTTGGCGATGCGCGCCTCCGGACGGTAGCCGCGGCCGGTCAGGTGGCGCCGGAAGGCGTCCCTGGCGGGGCCGATCAGCAGGTCGTCGGCCGCGCTGACGCCCCCTCCGATCACGAAGCAGGACGGGTCGAGGGCGGCGGCGAGGTTGGCGATGCCGACGCCGAGCCACTGGCCGATGTCCTGGAACAGCTCGATGCACATCGCGTCGCCCTCGCGGGCAAGCTCGGTGATCAGCGGTCCGGTGATGTCGCTTACGTTGCCGCCGACCCGGTCGATGATGTTGTACGCGACCGGGGAGTCGGCGGCGGCCAGCTCGCGGGCCTCGCGGACCAGGGCGTTGCCGGAGCTGTACTGCTCCCAGCAGCCGCGGTTGCCGCAGGGACATCGATGGCCGCCGGGCACGACCTGCATATGGCCGAACTCGCCGGCGACGCCGAACTTGCCCCGCTTGACCTTGCCGTCCTCGAGGATCGCGCCGCCGATACCCGTGCCCAGCGTGATCATCACGAGGTGGTCCTCGCCGCGCCCGGCGCCGAAGCGCCACTCCGCCCATGCGGCGGTGTTGGCGTCGTTGTCGACCAGGACCGGTACGGCGAGACGGGCGGAGAGCGCGTCGCGCAGGGGCTCGTTGCGCCAGGCGAGGTGGGGCGCGAAGAGGACCTTGGAGCGGTCGGCGTCGACCCAGCCGGCCGCACCGATACCCACCGCGTGCACGTCGTGGCGGTCGGAGAGGTCGAGGACCAGCTCGCAGATGGTGTCCTCGACGACCTTCGGGCTCTTGGACTTCTCCGGGGTCTCGGTACGGATCTTCTCCAGGATGATCCCGTCGGCGTCGACGACGCCCGCCATCACCTTGGTGCCGCCGATGTCGATGCCGACGGTGGGTACCCGCGGCGCGCTGAGGTGCGAGCGCCGCTCCCGCGTGCCGACGGTCTTGAGGACGGTCGCGCGTGCGGTGCCTCGGTTCGTGAAGTCGCGGTACGTACTCAAGTCGTCCCTGCGGGTCGTGGTGGCCGGTCCGGATCCCGGGGCGGGTGGGGCCCGCCCCCTCGATGCTAGTAGGCGGCGCGCCACCTCCCCGACGCGTACACCTACCCCGCTGGCCGTTCCTTGTCGACGGGATGGCCGCCGAGGTGGGCCGGCACGGGGGCCCGCTCGAGCTCGTGGCGCAGGTCCTCCAGCTCGCTGCCGCCCGCCATCTGCCTGGTGAGCTCGTCGAGTGTGACGGACTCCTTGGTATGGCTGGCCGACATGACACCGCGCTTCAGCAGGACGAAACGGTCCCCGACCAGATAGGCGTGGTGCGGGTTGTGGGTGATGAGCACCACGCCCAGACCGGCGTCCCGTGCCGCGGCCACATACTTCAGCACCACGCCGGACTGCTTCACTCCGAGGGCGGCGGTCGGCTCGTCGAGCACCAGCACCTTGGCGCCGAAGTACACCGCCCGTGCGATCGCGACGCACTGGCGCTCCCCGCCGGACAGGGTCCCGATGGGCTGGTCGACGTCCCGCAGGTCGATGCCCATCCGCAGCAGCTCCGCGCGGGTCGTCTCCCGCATGGTCTCCACGTCGAGCCGCCTGAACGGGCCGGCGCCCCTGGTGGGCTCGGAGCCGAGGAAGAAGTTCCGCCACACCGGCATCAGCGGGACGACGGCGAGATCCTGGTAGACGGTGGCGATGCCCCGGTCCAGTGCCTCGCGCGGCCCGGAGAGGACGATCTCCTCGCCCTCGATGCGGAGCGTGCCCGCGTCGTGCCGGTGGAGCCCGGCGATGATCTTGATCAGGGTCGACTTGCCGGCACCGTTGTCGCCGAGGACACAGGTGATCTCACCGGCGTGCGCCTCGAGTGAGACACCTTCGAGGGCCCGGATGTTGCCGTAGTACTTACTGACGTCGTCGAGCTCGACAAGGGCACTCATTTAGGTGGTCGCCTCCGCACGCTTGCGTACCCATGCGTTGAGCAGGGTGGCCAGGAGGAGCATCGCTCCGAGGAAGAACTTGAACCAGTCCGGGTTCCACTCCGCGTAGACGATGCCCTTGCTGGTCATGCCGAAGATCAGGGCGCCGACCGCGGAGCCGATCGCGGAGCCGTAGCCGCCGGTGATCAGACAGCCGCCGATGACCGCCGCGATGATGTACGTCAGCTCGTTGCCGACGCCCTCGCCGGACTGCACCACGTCGAACGAGAACAGCAGATGCTGGCCGGACACCCAGGCGGCGAAGCCCACGCCCATGTACAGGAAGATCTTGGTCCTGTTGACCGGGACGCCGACCGCACGGGCCGCGTCCGCGCCGCCGCCCACCGCGAAGATCCAGTTGCCGAAGCGGGTGCGCAGCAGGATCCAGGTGGCGAGCGCGACCAGCACGAACCACCACACGATGGTCGCCTTGATCGTCGTGCCGCCGACAGCGAACTCGGCGAAGACCTTCCTGGCCGAGACGAAGCCCTCCATGTCCCCGATGGACTTGGTGGAGACCGTGCCGCTGATCAGCTTGGTGAGGCCGAGATTGAGGCCCGTGAGCATCAGGAACGTACCGAGCGTGATGATGAAGCTGGGCAGTTTCGTACGGGTCAGCATGAAGCCGTTGAAGGCGCCGAGCCCGAGGGTGACCAGCAGCGACACCAGGACGCCGACCCACACGTTGGCCGTCATCCGGTAGCTGAACATCGAGGAGACCAGCGCCGAGCTGGTCACCATCACACCGGCGGACAGGTCGAACTCGCCGCCGATCATCAGCAGTGCCACCGGCACCGCCATGATGCCGAGGGTGGATGCCGCGTACAGGACGGTCGCGAGGCTGGACGTCTGGAGGAAGGCGTCCGCGAAGACCGAGAAGAAGACGAAGACCGCCAGCGCGCCGACGACGGAGCCGAGCTCGGGCCGGCCCATCAGCTTGCGCAGCGGCGAGGTGCGCAGCAGCCGCTCGTCGGGCCTGTCCAGCGCCTTGCCGGGTGCGGCAGGTGGTGCGGCCTGGCTCATCGGGTCCCCCGCTCCGTGTATTCCTCGAGTTCGGCGGCGTCCTTCTCGGTGATGATCTGGGGTCCGGTCAGTACGGGCCGCCCACCGCCGAGGACGTCGGCGTTGTACTTGTACAGCCACAGCAGATCGACGGCCTGGTAGCCCTGGAGGTAGGGCTGCTGGTCGACGGCGAAGCCGAGCGTGCCCTCCTGCAGTGCCCCGGCGACCTTGGCGTTGATGTCGAAGGTGTCGATCTCGGCCTTCGACTCCGCGGTCCTCTTGGCCTGGACGGCTGCGTCGGCGAACGGCGCACCGAGGGTGACGACGGAGTCGATGGACCGGTCGGCCTGGAGCTTCGCCTCGATGGAGGCCTGGACGTCGGGCATGTTGGTGCCGTCGACGTACAGGTTCTGCATCTCGCCGCCGAAGGTCTTCTTCGCACCGGCGCAGCGCTGCTCGTGACCGACGTTGCCCTGCTCGTGCAGGACGCACAGCGCCTTCTTCTTGCCGCGTGCGTCGAGCTCCTCGCCGACCGCCTCGCCGGCGACCGTCTCGTCCTGGCCGATGTGGGTGAGTGCGCCGAAGGCCTTGGACTGCTCGGAGCCCGAGTTCACCGTGATCACGGGGATGCCGGCGTTGCGGGCCTTGGCGACGGCCGCCTTCATGGCGTCGGGCTTGGCGAGGGTGACGATCAGCGCGTCGACCTTCTTGGAGATGTAGGAGTCGACGAGCTGGGCCTGCTGCTGCCCCTCGTCGCTGTGGGCGTAGAGCAGGTTGACGTTGTCCTTGGCCGCGGCCTGCTTGGCGCCGTTCTGGACGATGTCCCAGAAGGTGTCGCCGTCGCCGGAGTGGGTGACCATGGCGAAGGTCCAGCGGGGCGTGTTCACCGCGGCCTTGCCGGCCGCTGCCTGTGCCTTGCGGGCATCCTCCGCGCGCTTGCCTCCGGTGCTGCTGCATCCCACGAGGGAGGCTCCGAGTACCGCCGCCAGCACCGCGCCCAGCGCGCGTATCCCTGTCCTTGCCCTTGCCACGAGGTGGTGCCCTTCTTGCCGTACTCGCTGTGCTGCCTGCTGCGGCCGGCCCCGGGATCCACCCGGCGCGGCCGCCCAAGTATCGGTCATGGCTGGTGGCGGGGTAGGCAGTGGGGGCGGCCCGGCCGCACAGGGCGCCGGCCGGGCGCCCGTCGCAGGACATGTCATCGCGTGCCGTCGGCCGTGAGCTTCTCCAGCGCCGGGACGTCCTTCTCCGTGACGAGCGCCGGGCCGGTGAGGATCGGCTTGCCACCGCCGATGACGTTGCCGTTGACCTTGTTGAGCCACAGCTCGTCGACGGCGAGATAGCCCTGGAGATAGGGCTGCTGGTCGACGGCGAAGGCGATCTCGTCGGCCTTGAGCCGCGCCACCACCTCGGCGTTGAGGTCGAAGGTGCTGATCTGCGCCCCCGAGCCCGCGCCCTGTTTCGCCTTCACCGACGCGGCGGCGAAGGGAGCGCCCAGGGTCACCACGGCGTCGATGTCCTTGGTGCCCTGGAGCTTCGCCTCGACGGACGAGGTGGTGGCGGGCATGTTCGTGCCCTCGACGTTGAGGTTCTCCACCGTGCCCTCGAAGGTCTTCCTCACGCCGGCGCAGCGAGCCTCGAGGGAGACGTTGCCCTGCTCGTGGATGACGCAGAGCGCCTTCTTCTTCCCCTGCTCGTTGAGTTCCTCGCCGACGGCCTCACCGGCGACCGACTCGTCCTGGCCGATGTGGCTGAGGGCGCCGAGGTCCTTGGAGAACTCGGCTCCGGAGTTGACGGTGACGACGGGTATACCGGCCGTGACGGCCTTCTTGACGACGTCGCCCACCGCTTCCGGCTTGGCGAGGGTGACGATGATCCCGTCGACCTTCTGGTCGATGTACGTCTGGACCAGCTGCGCCTGCTCCTTGCCCTCCGGGCTGGCCGCGTAGAGGAAGTCGACGTTGTCCTTGCGGGCGGCGACCTTGGCGCCGCTCTGGACGATGTCCCAGAAGGTGTCGCCCTGGCCGGAGTGCGTCACCATGGCGATCTTCATCCGGGGCGTCTTCGCGGCCTCGCCGGCCGCGCCGTCCCCGGACGACTTCTCCTCGGCGTCCTTGCCGCCGGAACTGCTGCATCCGGCGACGACGACCAGGGCACATGCGGCGAGCAGGGCTGCTGCCGTGCGGGTGTTTCGCATGGTGGGTCCGCCTTCTCTCCCGGCCGCCCGGTTGCGGCTGGGTGAGTTTCTACGGCGGCCCCGCGACCCCGTCAAGACTTTGTCCGAACATTCTTACGCGGAGCCCCTGTGGGGCCGCGTCAGGGACGGACGAGCAGCTGGAACTCGAAGGCGTAGCGCGAGGCGCGGTACACGTGGGAGCCGAACTCGACGGCGCGGCCCGTGTCGTCGAAGGTGGCGCGCTCCATCGTCAGCAGCGGCGCCCCGTCCGGCTCACCGAGCAGCTCGGCCTCCTCGGCCGTCGCGGCGCGGGCGCCGACGGACTGGCGGGCGCTGTGCAGGGTGATGCCCGCGGCGCGCATCATCCGGTACAGGCCGGTGGCCTCGAGCCGCTCGGTGTCGCAGACCAGCAGGCCCGCGGGCAGATGGTTGCGCAGCCGGGCCATCGGCTCGCCGTGGGCGTACCGCAGCCGTTCGATCAGCCTGACGTCGCTGCCCTCCGGCACACCGAGCGCGGCGGCGACCTCCGCGCTCGCGGGCTCGACCACATTGCCGAGCACGACCGTCGCGGGCCGCTGGCCGGCCGCCTCCAGGTCGTCGAAGAGGCTGCTGAGCTCCAGTGGGCGCCTGACCTGGCTGTGCACGACCTGGGTGCCGACGCCGCGGCGACGCACCAGCAGCCCCTTGTCCACGAGGGACTGGATGGCCTGGCGGACGGTCGGCCGGGACAGACCGAGGCGGCCCGCCAGCTCGATCTCGTTGCCGAGCAGGCTGCCCGGAGTCAGAGCCCCCCGCTCGATGGCCGATTCCAGCTGCTGCGACAGCTGGAAGTAGAGCGGGACCGGGCTGGTCCGGTCCACGCTCAGCTGGAGCGACAGGGACGGTTCCGTCTCGTGTCTGGGCTGCTTGGGCACGTGGGGGAGCGTAGTCGCACGCCATGTTGACGGGAAGCCGTGAGGTTCGATTGTCAGGACAAAGTCTTGACAGCATGGCGGCCCCACCTCCACCTTTGGGCCATGCGCATCGGACTCATCGGGACGGGACGTATCGGCAGCTTTCACGCGGGCGTGCTCAGCCGCCATCGTGAGGTGGGTTCACTGGTCGTGGCGGACACCGACGCGGCCCGTGCCGTGGCAGTGGCGGACCGCTGCGGGGCCACCGCCGCCCCCAGTGCGAACGAGGTCTTCACCTGGGGCGTGGACGCGGTGGTGATCGCCTCCGCGACCGCCGCACACGCCGAACTGATCGCCCGCGCGGCGCGCGCCGGGCTGCCGGCATTCTGCGAGAAGCCGATCGCCCTGGACCTGCCGGGCACGCTCGGGGCACTGCGCGCGGTCGAGGAGGCGGGCACCGAGCTCCAGCTGGGTTTCATGCGGCGCTTCGACGCCGGCTACACGGCGGCCCGCGAACTGGTCCGCTCCGGACGGCTCGGCCGGCTGCACACGGTGCGGGCCATCACCTCCGACCCGGCGCCGCCGCCCGCCGACTATCTGCCGCTGTCCGGCGGGCTGTACCGGGACTGCCTGGTCCACGACTTCGACATCCTGCGGTGGGTCACCGGCCGCGAGATCACCGAGGTGTACGCGACCGGCTCCGACGCGGGCCACGCCATGTTCCGCGAGGCGGGAGACGTCGACACGGCCGCCGCGCTGCTCACCCTCGACGACGGGACGCTGGCCACGGCGACCGCGACCCGCTGCAACGGCGCGGGCTACGACGTGCGGATGGAGCTGGCCGGCGAGCTGGACCAGGTGGCGGTCGGGCTCGACGACCGTACGCCCATCAGCTCCACCGAGCCGCACGGCCTGCGGCCCGTCGACAAGCCGTGGCCGGGCTTCCTCGAACGGTTCGCGCCGGCGTACGAAGCGGAACTGGACGCGTACGTACGCCTGGTCCTCGGTGAGGCGGAGAATCCGTGCGACGGGCGCGAGGCGCTGACCGCGCTGCGGGTCGCGGAGGCGTGCGAGCGCTCGCGCAGGGAGCACAGGCCGGTGCGCCTGGACGAGATCCCGGCGCAGTGACGCCCACGGCCCGCCCGCGCGCCGCCTCGTCGCACGCGCGGCCCGCGCCGCCCGTCGCCTCGGCGCGCCCCGCTACCAGCGCACCGGCAGCCGCTCCGGCCCCCGGATGAGCATGCCGGTCCGCCACGCCAGTGCGGCCGGGTGGGCGTCCAGCGCGAGGTCCGGGCATCGCTCCAGGAGCGTACGGATGGCGATGCGCGCCTCCAGGCGGGCCAGCGGCGCGCCCAGGCAGTAGTGGATGCCGTGCCCGAAGGCCAGATGGCCTCTCGTGTCCCGGCGGATGTCGAAACGGTCCGGCTCCGGGAAGCGCGCCGGATCGCGGTCGGCGTCGGCGATCGCGATCAGCACCAGCTGTCCGCCGCCCGGGACGGTGGTGCCGCCGATCTCGTACGGCGTCGTGGTGAAGCGGTACGTCGGGGTCTCGACGGGGCCGTCGTAGCGGAGCATCTCCTCCACCGCGCCGTCCATCAGTGAGAAGTCGGCGCGCAGAGCGGCGAGTTGGTCGGGGTGGGTGAGGAGGGCGAGCACGCCGTTGGCGATGAGGTTGACGGTGGTCTCGTGTCCGGCGACCAGCAGCAGCCAGGCCATGCCGAGCAGTTCGTCGCCGGTGAGCCGGTCGCCGCGGTCCTCGTCGGTCCCGTGGATCAGCGCGCTCATCAGGTCGTCGCCGGGCTGTTCGCGCTTCTCGGCCAGCAGCTCGGTCAGGTACTGGGTCAGGCGGCCCGCGGCCTGCTCCCGTGCTGCGGGGTCGGTCGCCGCGAGGGCGGCGTTTGACCAGGTACGGAAGGAGTCCTGCGCCAGGAACGGCACGCCGAGCAGCTCGCAGATGACGGAGATCGGCAGCGGGAACGCCAGCGCGTCGACCAGATCCGTCCGGCCGGCGGGCAGCATCCGGTCCAGCAGTTCGTCGGTGATCTGCTGGACGCGCGGGGCGAGTTGCTCGACGCGCCGCATGGTGAACTCGCGGGCGACGAGCTTGCGCAGCCGGGTGTGCAGGGGTGGGTCGGCGCTGAGCATGGTGATGCCCGAGGACAGCTGGGCGATGCCGAGCTCCGGCGAGACGTTGCGCCACTCCTTCGACAGCGAACTGTCGGCCAGCGCGGCTCTTCCCGCCTCGTGGCCGACGACCAGCCAGGCGTTGTGCCCCTCGGGCATCCGCACGTGGTGCACAGGGCCCTGGGCGCGTAACCCGGCGTAGACGGGATACGGGTCGCGGGTGAAATCCTCGCCCAGCGCGGCGAGATCCACCAGGGCGGTTCCAGTCGTCACAGTCGTCTTCCTCTCGCTGGTCACGGTTGCGCGGACAGTACGGTGCCCTGCGCGACGGCGCAGAGGGTTTCCTCCCCCTCCGCGCCCAACGTGAACAGGTCACAGCGGACGACGGCCTGCCGCCGGCCGCTGTGCACGACGGCGGCACGGGCGACGAGGGCCCGCCCGGTGGCAGGCCGTACGTACTGCACGGAGAATCCCCCCGTCAGCACGGCGGGGCCGAGGGTGGTTCCGGCGGCGAAGGTCATGGCGTTGTCGGCGGCGTAGGCGATGACGCCTCCGTGCAGGAATCCGTTCTGCTGGCGCAGCTCGTCACGGGCAGTCACTTCGAGCACCGCCTCCCCTCCCCCGAACGCGGCGATCCGCGCCCCGACCAGCCTGCTGAAGGGCTGGCTGTCGAGGACCTTGCGGGCGGAGTCGAGATCAAGTCCGTGCACAGGGGCGCTCCTCGGAAGTCGGCGCCTCAGCCTACGTGAGCCCGTCCTCGTCGAGCAGCCCGGCGTCGTGGGCCAACAGCGCGATCTGCACACGGTTGTTGAGGTCCAGCTTGGCCAGCACCCGGGAGACGTGCGTCTTGACGGTGGCCACGCTCATGTACAGCGCCGCCGCGATCTCCGCGTTGGACAGGCCGCGGCCGACGGCGAGCGCGACCTCGCGCTCGCGGTCGGCGAGCAGGCCGAGGCGGCGGACGGCGGCAGGCCGGCGGGCGTCGGTTCCGTTGCCCGCGACGTGCGTGATCAGCTGGCGGGTGACCGCAGGCGACAGCACCGGGTCGCCCGCCGCCACCTTCCGTACGGCCGCGACGATCTCCGCCGGCGGGGTGTCCTTCAGGACGAAGCCGGCCGCGCCCGCCCGCATCGCCCGTAGCACCTGCTCGTCGGCGTGGAAGGTGGTCAGAACGACGACCTCGGGCGCGTCGGGGCGGCCGCGCAGCGTCTCGGTGGCGGTCAGACCGTCCACGACCGGCATACGGATGTCCATCAGCACCACGTCGGGCGCGTGCCGGTCGACGAGCTCCGGCACCTCGGAGCCGTCGGCCCCCTCCCCGACGATGTCGATGTCGCCGGCGCCGCCGAGCATGAGGGCGAGGCCCGCCCGTACGAGCGGGTCGTCGTCGACGACGATCAGTCTGATAGTCATGAGGGCCACGGTAGCCAGGCCCGGACCAGGAAACCGCCGTCCCCCCGCACACCGTGCTCCAGCCGACCGCCCGCGAGCGTGGCGCGCTCGGTCAGTCCGATCAGCCCCTGTCCGGAGCCGGGCACCTCCTCCACCGGGTCCACGGGCGCCGGATTGCCGACCCCCACGGTCAGGCCGTCGCCGGGCCCGCCGCGTACGGTGACGGTGACCTCGGCCCCGGGCGCGTGCTTCCGGGCGTTGGTCAGGCCCTCCTGGGCGATGCGGTACACGGTGCGGCCGGTGGCGGCGGGCACCGCGCCGGGGTCGTCGATGCGGTTGTCGAGGGTGACCTTCATACCGGCCTGCCGGGATTCGGCGACCAGTGCCTCGATCGTGGCGAGCGTCGGCTGCGGCCGGTCGGGCCCGTCGGCCTCCCCGGGCGTGCGCAGCACGCCGATGATCTCGCGCAGATCCTGCAGCGCCTCGTGGGCGCTGTCGCGGATCACCCCGGCGGCCCTGCCGACCTCGGCCGGCGGCGCGTCCGGCCGGAACTCGAGCGCGCCGGCGTGCACGGACAGCAGCGTGAGCCGGTGCGCGAGCACGTCGTGCATCTCGCGGGCGATGGCCTCGCGGGCCAGCCGCTGCGCCTGCTCGGCGCGCAGGGCGGCCTCCGACTCGGCCCTGCGGGCACGCTCGCGCAGTGCGAGGACCAGCTGCCGGCGGGCGCGCACGAGCATGCCCCAGCCGACCATCAGCAGCACCATGACCGTCCCCGCGATGGTGGAGGTGAGGAACGACATCGCGGGGTCTGGGCGGAGGACCGCCTGCACGATCCCCGCCCCGATCGCCAGGAGGCTGATGATCGCGACGGGCCTGAAGGTGCGGTGCACGGCGAGACTGAACAGGCCGACCATGAGTGCCCCGCCGGCGGCCGGCGCGATCGCGGCGAGGACGACCAGGCCGGCCGCCAGCCAGACCGGTGCCCGCCGTCTGGCCCACAGCGCGCAGCACGCCGCGGCGCCGAGGAGCTGGTCGGCGACGACGACGAGTTCGGAGTTGCCCGCCTTGGCGCTCGCGTCCGCGGCGAGGAGACCGATGAGCGCCGCGGCGACGAACAGGACCGTGTCGACGAGCCAGTCGCGCACGGTCCGCCGCGGCCTGGCGCTGCCCCGGTCGCCGGGCCGGTCCGGGTCGAGAGGGTCGGACATGGCCGAGGGCAGCAGCCATGGGTACTCCGTGCGCGTCATGTCGACAAAGCTACGCAGGCCGGGGCGGCGATGCGGCCCTCCGGCCGCGGGAAGCTACCAAAGTCGCACAGCCCGATACTTTCGGCGCCCGCCGATCTCCCGAAGCCCGACGCGGACGGGCGGCCCTTCGCACGAGGCTCGCGGCATGAAGAAGTTTCTCGAGGGCGCCGGATTCCTGCTGTTCGTCTGGGGCGTGGCCGGGGTGATCCACGAACTCACCGGCTGGTTCAAATTCTGGGGGGTCGTCCGGCGGCTGGACTTCCTCGACGGCTACGAGCTCTACGCGAGCATCGTGCTGGGCGTGCTGGGCGTGGTCATCATGGTGGCGGCCGACCGGCTGGGGCGGCAGAGCCGGTGACGGCGGCCGGCCGCGGCGGGTGCGGCGGGGCCGCGGTGGGGGCGGCGGGGCCGCGGTGGGGGCGGCGGGTGCGGTGAGATTTTCCGGGTGGGACGGGCGACGGCCGATGACTTTCTGCGTGCTGCAGAGTCAGAGATCATGGCCGGTGCGCCACAGCCGCAAGTGCGGTCGAAGCGTGCACCGACCCGACCTGCCGAGAAGCGGATACGAGAGACCGAGGAACCCGCGATGCGTACTCTGATCAGCACTGCCTTCATCTCGCTCGACGGCGTCGTGGAGGCCCCGGGCGGCGAGCCCGGCTACCGGAACTCCGGATGGACCTTCAAGGACGTCGACTTCCTGCCCGAGGCGTTCGATCTCAAGGGCCGGGAGCAGAAGGAAGCCACCGCGATGCTGCTGGGCCGCGTCAGCTACGAGGCGTTCAGCCCCGTGTGGCCCGGCATGGAGGACTTCGCCGACTACAAGGTGATGCCGAAGTATGTCGTCTCCACCACGCTCACCGAGGACGACCTGGTGTCGGACTGGGGCAGGACCACGATCCTGCGCTCGCTCGACGAGGTCGCCGCGCTGAAGGAGACCGAGGGCGGCCCGATCATCGTCCACGGCAGCGCCTCGCTGAACCAGAGCCTTTCGGACGCCGGCCTGATCGACCGCTACCACCTGCTCGTCTTCCCGCTCCTGCTCGGCGCGGGCAAGCGTCTGTTCAGCGTCACGGACAAGGACACCCAGAAGCTGAAGCTGGTCGAGCACGAGGCCTACGCCAACGGCCTGCAGAAGAACGTGTTCGACGTCGTCCGCTGACAGGGCGCCCGCACTCGCCCGGAGCGGGGCGGGCGACCACACCAGGTCGGCCCACTCACGCGGCCCGAAGCCGACCGCCATGGCCCACGGTGACGCCCCGCCGCCGGCCAGTGTGGCGAACACCGCGACCGTCACGCCCAGTTGGACGGTGGCACGCGGGCGCGATCACCGTACCGGCGGCGGACAGGTGCGCGGGGGCAGGTGCGTCGGAGCAGGTGCGTCGGAGCAGGTGCGTGGGGCGCGCCGTTGCTGTCGGCCGGTGCGCCCCACGCGGGAGGGAGGGTGTCGTGCCTCCCCGTTCAGTGACGACCCGTCAGCCGCCGAGCTCCTGGTGGCGGGCAGTGAGCCGGCCCGCACCCTGCTCGGTCAGGGAGCCGAAGAGCCGCAGGCGGGAGATGCCGCCGTCGGGATAGATGTCGATCCGCACATGGGTGCCCACGGCCGGCGCGTCCAGTACGAACCGGTGGTTGGTGTCGGGCTGGAGGCGCGTGCGCGGCAGGATCTCGCGCCACTCGCCCTCCGCGCCGTCCCGTACGGACAGCGCCGCCCAGCCCGCGCTGTTGCCCTTGAGGTACGCAGTGTCGATCTCGACGGCCCGGATCTCGGACTGCTCGACCAGTTGGTAGCGGATCCAGTCGTTGCCCTTGTCGCGGCGCCGGCGGGTCTCCCAGCCGTCGTCCATCTTGCGGGAGCGGCCCGGCTGGACGGTGTTGGTGGCCGGGGAGTAGAAGCG
The DNA here is from genome assembly GCF_055566095.1 of Streptomyces sp. NPDC027962. Taxonomy (NCBI): domain Bacteria; kingdom Bacillati; phylum Actinomycetota; class Actinomycetes; order Kitasatosporales; family Streptomycetaceae; genus Streptomyces; species Streptomyces sp. NPDC027962. Next base: position 40,444 of record NZ_JBVHTA010000023.1, on the reverse strand, counting down.
GTCGGAGGCGTCCTCGACCTGGCCGCCGTTCTCCAGCGCCACGAGGTCGAAGGTGCCGAGGACTCCGAGCCATTCGGGGTCCGGGGCGACCTCGCCGTAGACACGGAGGCGGGCGATGCCGCCGTCGGGGTGCTGGTTGACGCGCAGGTGCGTGAAACGCTGCTCGACGTCGACGGCGAAGCCGTTGGCCGCGTGGCCGCCGACCGCCGTGCGCGGGACGAGCGTCGTCCACTTCACGTCACCGGCGAGCAGCTCCCGCGGCGACGGCGATCCGGCGACCGACGTGCCCTCGATGGAGACGGCCTGCGGGTAGTTGCCGCGGAAGTGCGCGGTGTCGACGACCACGCCGCGTACGACGCCGGGCGCTCCGAGCCGTACGAGCGCCCAGTCGTGGTCCTCGTCGGTGGGGTGGGGCTGCTCCGCGGAGACACCGCGGCGGCGGCGGGTCTCCCAGCCGTCCATGATCTTGCCCTTGTGGCCGAAGTGTTCCGGGTCGAACTCGGCCGGCTCGGGCTTCAGCAGATTCTCGCGCTCCGCGAAGAACTCGTCGTTGGCGGCGACGACGCCGGCGCCGAGGCGGCGGTCGGCGAGGTCGGCGAGGTGGGTGAAGGGGAAGTCGGCGGTGCGGTAGTCGGCGTACGGCTCGCCGCCGCCGTACGGGCTTGCGTCACCGGTGAAGGAGGGGATGGAGGATGCAGACACGGTTCAGTTGTTCCTTTCGAGCAGCCGGCCCGTCGGCGCGGCCAGGTTGCCGTTCTCCACGATCCGCTCGCCGCGCAGCCACGTCGATCTGACGACTCCGTGGAGCGTCCTGCCCGCGTAGGCGGTCACCTGGTTGCGATGGTGCAGTTCCGCGGGGTCGACGGTGAAGGTCTCGTCGGGGGCGAGGACCGCGAAGTCGGCGTCGCGGCCCACCTCGATGGCGCCCTTCCGGCTCAGCCCCGCGAGCTCGGCGGGGGCTGCGGCCATCCACCGGACGACGTCGTCGAGGGTGTGGCCGCGCTTGCGGGCCTCGGTCCAGATCGCGGGCAGGCCAAGCTGGAGCGAGGAGATGCCGCCCCAGGCGGATGCGAAGTCCGGGGTCTTGAGGTCGGTGGTGCAGGGAGAATGGTCGGAGACGATGCAGTCGATCGTGCCGTCGGCGAGGCCCTGCCAGAGCGCGTCCTGGTTGGCGGCCTCACGGATCGGCGGGCAGCACTTGAACTCGGTGGCGCCGTCCGGGACTTCCTCCGCGGTGAGAGTGAGGAAGTGCGGGCAGGACTCGGCGCTGATCGTGACGCCCTCCCGCCTGGCGGCGGCGATCAGGGGCAGCGCGTCGCTGGAGGAGAGGTGCAGGACGTGGACGCGCGCGCCGAGCCGCTTGGCGTGCGAGATCAGGCCCTCGATCGCGGTGTTCTCGGCGTCGCGGGGCCGCGAGGCGAGGAAGTCGGCGTACTTGGGCCCGCTCTGCTGTGGGGCAGACGCCAGGTGGTGCGGGTCCTCGGCATGCACGATCAGCAGTCCCCCGAATCCGGCGATCTCCGCCATGGAGCGGGCGAGTTGCTCCTGGTCGAGCTCGGGGAACTCCTCGACGCCCGACGGCGACAGGAAGCACTTGAAGCCGAAGACCCCGGCGTCGTACAGCGGCCGCAGATCCTTGACGTTGGAGGGGATCGCGCCGCCCCAGAAGCCGACGTCGATGTGCGCCTTGCTGCGGGCGACGTCCCGCTTGGTGGCGAGGTGGTCGACCGTGGTGGTCGGCGGGAGGGAGTTGAGCGGCATGTCGAGCAGGGTGGTGATGCCGCCTGCCGCGGCCGCGCGGGTGGCCGTCCAGAAGCCCTCCCACTCGGTGCGGCCGGGGTCGTTCACATGGACGTGCGTGTCGACGAGTCCGGGGAGGAGCATGTCGTCCCCGAAGTCCTCGAGCCGGGCACCCGCCGGCACGTCCGCGTCGTACGGACCCACCGCGGTGATCCGCCCGCCGGCGACGGCGACCGTCGCGGCGCGCGTCCCCTCGGGGGTGACCGCGCGCGTCGAGCGCAGCACCAGGTCCACTTCCACGTCGTCCACGTCGGACACCCGCTCCCCTCACTTCCACCACTCAACGAAAATTCAACGAACTGTTGAAGGAGTCTTCCCCTCCGGCCGTTACCCGTCAAGACCCACCCGTGCCGATGGGTCCGTCTTGTACGTTTCCACAAAGTGGAAGTAGAATTCCACTGCTGCGGGGGTCGCTTCACCCAGGAGGCGGCCCGCGCACTACCGCAGACACAGGGACAAACACGCCCTGACCGGCCAGGACGCCACGTGACGGACGATGTGCCCCGGATACTCGCCCGGTAGGCTGCTGCCTTGCCCTGCCTGCCCGAAAGGACCGCCGACGTGCCGACGTCCAGCGCCAGCGCCACCGACGCAGCCAAGCCCGCCGCCGGCGGCGGCGTGCAGTCCCTTGAGCGCGCCTTCGACCTGCTCGAACGAATGGCCGACGCCGGCGGCGAGGTCGGCCTCAGCGAGCTCTCCGCCAGCAGCGGTCTCCCCCTGCCCACCATCCACCGGCTGATGCGCACGCTGGTCGCCTGCGGCTACGTACGCCAGCAGCCCAACCGCCGCTATGCGCTCGGGCCCCGGCTGATCCGCCTCGGCGAGTCGTCCTCCCGCCTTCTCGGCACTTGGGCCCGCCCCTACCTCGCCCGCCTCGTCGAGGAGACCGGTGAGACCGCCAACATGGCGCTCCTCGACGGCGACGAGATCGTCTACGTGGCGCAGGTGCCCTCGAAGCACTCCATGCGCATGTTCACCGAGGTGGGCCGGCGGGTGCTGCCGCACTCCACCGGCGTCGGCAAGGCGCTGCTCGCTCACACTCCGGCGGAGGAGGTACGGGCTCTGCTGGCCAGGACCGGCATGCCGGCCGCGACCGAGAAGACGATCACCACGCCCGAGGGCTTCCTCGACGCACTCGAGCAGGTCCGCCGCACCGGCTACGCGGTCGACGACAACGAGCAGGAAATAGGGGTCCGCTGCCTGGCGGTCCCCGTGCCCGACTCCCCCACGGCGGCGGCGGTCTCGATCTCCGGCCCGGCGGGCCGTGTCACGGAGGCGGCGACGGGGAAGATCGTCCCGATCCTCCAGGAGGTCGCCCGCGACCTGTCGGCGGCGCTTGCGAGCACAGGAACGCAGGGCTGACGCGGGGGCCCGTCACGCGTGGGGGCGGTGGGCCTCCCCGCCCCTTCCCGAACCGGGGCGCGCGGGTGGCGATGACCCTCCCCGCCCCTTCCCGAAGGGGCAAGCCCCGGACCCGTACCGCGCTCCGCACGGGGTTTCGGGGGCTCGTCCCGTCCCCAGGCGTATGAGGGCGAGACGAACCCCGCGACCCTCACACGTGGCGCCGAGGCGGGGTCTCGCCGAAGAGGTCCACCGCGGCGCGGACCTGCATGAGGGCGGGCGAGAGTGCGCTCACCGAGCCGATCGCGCCCGCTATCAGCAGCAGGGAGCGGCGCATCCGTGGAATCTCCGGATGGCCCGCGGCCACCATCGCCGCCAGCACGGCCAGTTCGTCCTCGGCGATTCCCCGGTCGCTGAACTCGGCCGGATGGCCTGCCAGTTCGCGGCGGAGCCGGGCGACGGCAGCACGCAACTCCGCCGCTCTCGGATCCTCGCCGCTCCCTGTCACCCGCGTCTGCCCCACGCTCCGCAACAAAGCCCAGCCCCTCGCACGTCCCTGTGCCCGCCCGACGCACCGCGGCGGGGGACCCACCGCGGGGTGCGGGCCAGTAAACGCCATGCGGCCCGCGAGGCGCCAGCGTGGGGACAAGAATTCAGTCGGTGGGCTGAACGGAGTCGATCGCTCCGCGCCAGACCGTCACATCGAGCGAGATGTAGTGGCTGGGGTCGCTCGCGGGGGACTTCCCCTGGTACGTCACCAGGCCCACGTTTCCGGACTCGCTCAGAACACAGAACTTCGCGCCCTTGGAGAGGTTGTCGACCTCGAACTGCGTGGCGAAGCGGGTCTCGCTGCGGCAGGTCGCCAGGTCGGCGGTCTGACCGGTGCGCAGCAGCACAAGCTTGGCGTTCCTCGCCTCGATCGTGCTGAGGAAGTGCTCGTACTCGAAGTCCATGGTGCTGCCGCCGTCTTCGGAGGAGACCGGCTTGACCGGATCGTGGCCGAGGTTGATGCCGTAGTCGTCCGTCACGTCGAGACCGGTGAACGTCAGGGGCGTCGGGTCCGGCACCGGCTCGTTCGGCGGCGCGTCCACGCTGTCGCCGCTTGCGTCGTCGCCCGACGGTGTGGTGTCCGGCGTGGTGCCCTGCTTGTCGTTGCCGCTCTCGCCCTGCCCCTGGCTCTGCTTGTCCTTGTCCTTGTCCTTGTCGCCACCGGACAGCGCGAGATAGGCCCCGCCGCCCACGGCGCCGCCCAGCACCAGCGTGGCCACGACGGCGATCGCGAGGTTGCGCGCCGTCTTCTTCTTGGGAGCGGCGGCAGGCGCGACAGGTCCGGTGACGTACGGGACGGGACCGCTGTGCTGCGGGTGGCCGGCTGTCTGCGGATAGCCGTATCCCGTCGGCATCTGCGGTGCGGCCGCCTGGGGGTAGCCGTACGTCGGCTGCGCGTGCGCCGGGGTCTGACCCTGCGGGTGAGCGGGCTGCGTGGGCGGGTGCGTCCCGGGGCCGAAACCGGGCGGCGGGGCCGACGGCGCCGCGTGCGCGGTGGGCATGTGGGTGGGTGCCGCGGACGGGGGCGTGGCGGCCTGCGCGGCCACCGGCGGCTGCCCCGCGGGCGGCGTCGCGGGCGGGGCGGGCGCGGCCTTGCGGGTGGTGATCTCGGCGGCCACCACGCTCGGCAGCCACTCCTCCGGGCGGCGCAGCACCGTCTCGCCGTTGGCGGTCTGGCAGATGTTCAGGATGTCGGCGACCGAGGGCCGTCCGTCCGGTTCCTTGACCATGCAGCGTGTGACCAGCTCGCGCAGCTGCTCGGGGAGTTCGCTGAGGTCGGGGTCCTCGTGCACGATCCGGTAGAGCACACCGTGCGACGTACCCTCGCCGAACGCCGCCCGGCCGGTGGCCGCGTACGCGGCGATCTGGCCGAGCGCGAAGATGTCGGTGGCGGCGGTGACATGGCTGCCGGCCGCCTGCTCGGGGGCCATGAAGGAGGGCGTTCCTATGGTGACGCCGCTGCTGGTGAGCGACGTGGCGTCGGCGGCGCGGGCGATGCCGAAGTCGATGACGCGCGGCCCGTCGGCGGCGAGCAGGACGTTGGCCGGCTTGAGGTCGCGGTGGACGATGCCCGCGCCGTGGATGACATGCAGCGCCTCCGCGATACCGGCGACGAGCAGCAGCACGGTCTCCACGGGCAGCTTGCCGTGCGTGGCCACGGCGTCCGCGAGGGAGGGGCCGGGGACGTAGGCGGTGGCGAGCCAGGGCTGTTCGGCCTCGGCGTCGGCGTCGATGACCGGCGCGGTGAACAGTCCCTGCACCCGCTGGGCGGCCTGTACCTCCTGCGCGAACCGGCGGCGGAACTCCGCGTCCTGGGCGAAGTCGGGCCGGATCACCTTGATCGCGACGGCCCGGCCGCCGGGCGTGTAGGACAGATAGACCTTGCCCATGCCGCCGGCGCCGAGGCGGGCGGCGAGCTTGTATCCGGCGACGTTCTTCGGATCGTCCTCGCCCAGTGGCTGAAAGACCGTTCCCTGCTGCGCGCGGCCACTCATCGACTTCTGTCCCCCATGGCGAACCTCATTATGGAAGGTGCACCTTATCCAAGGTCGCACCCAGCTCTCCACGTCGGACGACGTGCGCTGTGCGGGTGGTTGCAGGCTGCCGTGGACGACCCTCGTCCGGCGCAGCGCAATGACCGCCGTTCGGCCGTGAATTCGCCCGCTTATGGGATAGGGAGTCCCCATGCCATCACCTCGGAACCCTGCGGTCCGTCAAGAACCTGTTGTCGCCGGATTGTTGCTCGCGGCGGGTGGCGGGCGGCGGCTCGGCGGCCGGCCCAAGGCGCTGCTGGAGCACCACGGCAGGCCGCTCGTCGAGCATGCCGTGCGGACGCTGAGGGAGGGCGGCTGCGATCCGGTGCATGTGGTGCTGGGCGCGGCGGCGGGCCGCGTACGCGAGGAGGCGGAGCTGTCGGGGTGCGTGGTGCGGGACAACCCGGCCTGGGAGGAGGGCATGGGCTCCTCGCTCCGGGTGGGGCTCGCGTCGCTCGGCGCCGCGGACGCCGCCCTGGTCCTCCTGGTGGATCAGCCGGGCATCGGCGCCGAGGCGGTGGCACGGGTCCGCGCGGCGTACCGGTCGCGCTCGTCGCTGGCGGCGGCAGCCTACGGGGGGCGGCGCGGGCATCCGGTGCTCTTCGGCGCGGACCGCTGGGCGGACATTTCGGCGACCGCGATGGGCGACCGGGGCGCACGTGCGTATCTGAAAGGGCATGCGGAGGCGATCACGCTGGTCGAGTGCGGCGACGTGGCGGAGGAGTACGACATCGACACGCCCGAGGATCTGCGACACCTTCGGTGAGCGGTGTGGCACGGTGCGCCATGTTCTGTCGACTCGGAGAATCTCGACATCAACAAAACATTGAACTTCCACCATGCGGTAACTACTATCCACTGATCAGAAGCGCCTAATCGTTCAAACGGCGCCCACGGCCGCACCCCGGAGCCTTGGCACTGAGTGCCGCTCACCGGTGTCCCGGCGGCCGCACGGCGCCCCGAGGCATCACCCGTGAAGCTCGCTGAAGGAAGTGACAGCTCATGTCCGCACCAGCGCCGTCCGCGCCGGCCATCGTCGAAGCCGAGCCCCTGCCCCGGCAGGAAGAGGTCCTGACCGACGCGGCCCTCGCGTTCGTGGCAGAGCTGCACAGGCGGTTCACCCCGCGCCGTGACGAGCTGCTCGCCCGCCGGGCCGAGCGCCGCGCCGAGATCGCCCGCACCTCCACGCTGGACTTCCTCCCGGGGACCGCCGCGATCCGCGCTGACGCGTCATGGAAGGTCGCCCCCGCCCCGGCGGCCCTCGACGACCGCCGCGTGGAGATCACCGGACCCACCGACCGCAAGATGACCATCAACGCCCTGAACTCGGGCGCAAGGGTCTGGCTCGCCGACTTCGAGGACGCCTCGGCTCCCACCTGGGAGAACGTCGTCCTCGGCCAGCTCAATCTCATCGACGCCTACGAGCGCCGGATCGACTTCACCGACCCGAAGTCCGGCAAGTCGTACGCCCTGCGGCCCGCCGGGGAACTCGCGACCGTCGTGATGCGCCCCCGCGGCTGGCACCTCGCGGAGCGCCACCTCACCGTGGACGGCGCCCCCGTCCCCGGCGCCCTGGTGGACTTCGGCCTGTACTTCTTCCACAACGCCAAGCGCCTGCTCGACCTCGGCAAGGGTCCGTACTTCTACCTGCCGAAGACGGAGTCGCACCTCGAGGCCCGTCTCTGGAACGACATCTTCGTCTTCGCCCAGGACTACGTCGGCATCCCCCAGGGCTCGGTCCGTGCGACCGTCCTGATCGAGACGATCACGGCCGCCTACGAGATGGAGGAGATCCTCTACGAGCTCCGTGACCACGCCTCCGGCCTCAACGCCGGCCGCTGGGACTACCTCTTCTCGATCGTCAAGAACTTCCGTGACGGCGGCGAGAAGTTCGTGCTCCCGGACCGCAACGCGGTGACGATGACGGCCCCGTTCATGCGCGCTTACACCGAACTCCTCGTCCGCACCTGCCACAAGCGCGGCGCGCATGCGATCGGCGGCATGGCGGCCTTCATCCCGTCCCGTCGCGACGCCGAGGTCAACCGCGTGGCGTTCGAGAAGGTCAAGGCCGACAAGGACCGTGAGGCCGGAGACGGCTTCGACGGCTCCTGGGTCGCGCACCCGGACCTGGTCCCGATCGCAATGGCCTCCTTCGACGCGGTCCTCGGCGACAGGCCGAACCAGAAGGACCGGCTGCGTGAGGACGTCTCGGTCGCGGCGGGCGACCTGATCGCCATCGACTCCCTCGACGCGAAGCCCACGTACGAGGGCCTGCGCAACGCCGTCCAGGTCGGTACCCGCTACATCGAGGCCTGGCTGCGCGGCCTCGGCGCGGTCGCCATCTTCAACCTCATGGAGGACGCCGCGACGGCGGAGATCTCCCGCTCCCAGATCTGGCAGTGGATCAACGCGGGCGTCGTCTTCGAGAACGGCGAACGCGCCACCCCCGACCTCGTGAGGAAGGTCGCGGCGGAGGAACTGGCCGCGATCCGCGAGGAGACCGGCGAGGAGGCGTTCGCGTCCGGCAACTGGCAGCAGGCCCACGACCTGCTGCTGAAGGTGGCGCTGGACGAGAACTACGAGGATTTCCTCACGCTGCCCGCGTACGAGCAACTGGCCGGCTGACCCCGTCGGCCTGCCGTCCTTGCACCGCCCCCGGTACCGCACAGCACCGGGGGCGGTGCGCTGTCCGTTGAGCCACGGGCGGGGTCCCACCGGGAGGGGGACTCACGGCGTCCGGCATCCCTAGGAAGATCAATGGGTGCCGGTAGGGGACGGCGGCGGCCGGGCGGCCGCCCGGTCAGGGGGAGAGCGCCGTGACCATGTCGGCGGCGGCCAGCAGCCGTACGCGGGAGGCGTCCAGGCCCAGCGGGTGCAGGGCGAACACCTCGCCGTCGTCCGCCGGTTGGATGTCCCCACGGAGCAGGAACGCCAACTCCGGTCGTGCATGGGGTTCATACGCGCCCGTGACCGTGGCTGCGTCCGTCACCGCGTCCGTGTCCGGCGAGCCGATCCGTGCGGCGAAGGCGGCCACGTCCTCGCCGTCCCGCCGCCGGTAGGTGCTCCGCGAACCGTCCGTGTGCCGCACGACGACCGTGGAAGCCCGCGCCGCCGCCTGCCACACCGCAAGCTCGCCGAGGCCCACCCGGGCGCCGGACGCGAACAGCTCCGTGAGCCGGTGAGCGAGCGTGGCCAGCGCGTCGGCGTGCCGCCACACGGCGTGCTGCGTGCCCGTGACGCCCCTGACCACGTCCAGCCAGCGCATGGTCCTGGCCTGCACGTCGAGGACGAGCGGTACACAGGCACGGCTGCTGCCGGTCAGGTCGAAGCGCTGCTCGACGGAGCGGGGCTCGAACACCGGGCCGGCGTTGCCGGGGCCGTCCCGCAGCATGAGCCCGGCGAAGGCCTCCGCCAGGTCACCGAAGGGCACGTTGTTGTACGAGTACACGACGGCGACCACGTGACGCACCCCTGCGGCGTCGAGCCGGTCCAGGTCGAGGTCGACGAACTCGCTCGCGCCGAGCGGAGGCGGCGCGTCCTGAAGGTCTCCGGAGTGCACGGCGGCCGCGGTGGCGAACCGCAGCCGGGTGTAGTCGCAGACCCCGATGTGCCGCCAGTCCGCGTCGAACATCGCGGCGGAAAGGTCCAGATCGGTGCGCCCCGAGTCGGCGCTCTCCATCCAGTGCAGGAACAGGCGCAGCGTCCTGCCGTCCGGCACGGCCAGTTCGCTGCCGCGGGGCAGTGTCACCAGGGCGCGGGAGGCGGTCCGTTCGGTGAACGGGGCGCTCACCCCGTCCAGCGTCGCGTCGACCACCGCGGTCGCCACAGGTGCGGCGCGGCCGGCCCGGCGCAGGAGCTCCGCCGTCAGGACGTCGACCACCGGCCGTACCAGGGCGTGCGGCAGCGCGTCCCGGTGATCGTCGGTCACATGGGCCTTGGCGGACGCGCCCTTCGGGAAGAAGACCCGCACCGTATGGTCCCGCGTGCGGGTACGGATGGCGCCGAGCGCGGACAGCAGGACCGCCGGGGCGACGCGTGCGACGGTTCGCTCCAGTGCGGCCACCACCACCGCCGCCCGGGGGGCCTCCTTGTCGTCTGCGGCAGCGACCACGCGCAGTAGATGGTCGAGGCGCCGGACGAGTTCGCCGGGACGCCGTTCGAGCAGAGTGAGCGCGGTGGCGAGGTCGCGGTCCGCGAGGGCGGCTTCGACCAGGCCGCCCCAGCCGCGTGCCGTGACCGCCGGCCCGTCGGAGTCGATGCCGTCGACCGCCGCGGCGGCCGTGCGCAGGGCGGCGGACAGACGGTCGTCGCCGAGCCGTGTGCCGCGCAGTACGGCAAAGGCGAGCGCGGCGCGCGGGAAGCGGTCCGTGTGCTCGAAGGGGTGGAGGAGCTCCGCGGCAGTGATCCAGGCACGCCGGTGCCGCCGCATGTCCTGGGCGGCCTGCACGGGGTCGAGCGCGTCGAGGACGGACAGCAGGGCTCGGCGCAGGGGCCGGGCGACGGGGGCGAACCGCGGAATCTCCACGAGCCCGGCGTCCCCGCCGGAGCGGAGCACCAGCACACGCAGCACGTCGGTGGCGGTGTTGACGAGCCCGGCCACGACCGGAAGCGTGACCGGCAGAGCCGCCGGGTCGGCGAGCAGCCAGGTGACGAGGCGCGCCTTCGTCTCACGGCCCGGCACGGTGACCGGGAGCCGGCCGAGGCCGTCGCGGGAGCGCGCGTCGAGCAGCACGTCCAGGTCGTCCGCGTCCTGCGGGGACAGCGCACCGGTGCGGGCGAGCAGCACGTCCAGTTCACGTGCGGCGTCGGCCTGGCTGTCGGCGAAGTCTCCGCCGTGCGTCAGCAGACGCAGCCGCTGAGGCGGCCCACCACGGCCGGACAGCGTTCGGCGCGGACGCCGGGGACGCAGGAAGGGATCCGCGGGGTCGATGCGCCGTTCACACACGGGGCAGGCCGAGAAGTCCGCGCCGTCGAAGCAGGCGCCGCACACGAGATGGGCGCAGGGCGCGACGGGAACGACGGAGTCCACCGTGCCGCACAGGACGCACGGCTGCTCCGGGCGCTGGAAGAGCACGCTGAGCACCCGCTCGACGTAATGCCCGTAGGTGTCGTGCGGCGTGCTGTCGGGGAAGTCGCGCAGCAGCGGCTCGTGCGGCCGGTCCGCGCCGAGGGCGCGGTCGATGTCGTGGAGCAGCGCCCGGCCGACGCCGCCGAGGGCACGCGCGTCGAGCGCGGCGAACGCGGCGCGCAGCGCCGGGGCCACCAGATAGCCACGATCCGCGAGGTCGGCTTCGATCAGCGCCGCGCCCCGCTCACCGGCCGGATCGGCCACGGCCCCGGCAGCGGGCAGGTAGACCGCGCCCCGGCGTGCGAGGAGCACGGCGGCGAGACTGCGCGGACGGGCGGCGGCGTTGCGGACGGTGACGATGCTGCTGGACATGTGTGGTTCTCCCCCTCCCCGGACGGACGACCGGGTGATGCGCGGGGCGGGAAGTGAGCACGCTGTTTCATCAGAAGAAGGTGAGAAGGAAGCACACTCGGGAGCCGCCCCGCGCACGACGAACCTAACAGGATGCGGGCGGGCTGATCATCTGGTTTACCGGCCCCGCACCTTGCTGCCGGTTCCATCGGTCCGCAGCGTCCGTCGCTGGTCGCCCCGGCGGCCGGCGAAGGCCGGGACCGCCTGCGGCGCTGAAGTGCCGGACGCCGTTTTGACCCGTATCGCCCGCGGTGCCGCACGGCCCCGGGCAGTGGTGTGGCCCGCGGCGTCGGCCGTTCGGCCGGGAACCCTGCTTGCGTGTGCTCGAACGACGCTGACAGGGTCGGGGCCATGCACACCTTTTCCGCACCCGACGGTACCGTTCTCGCCTTCCATGTCTCCGGGGACGGTGAGCCCCTGATCTGTCTCCCCGGCGGGCCCATGCGGGCGTCCGCCTACTTCGGCGACCTCGGGGGTCTGGCGTCCGCGGGACACCGGGTGGTCCGGCTCGACCTGCGCGGCACGGGTGCGTCCCAGCTCCCCGCCGATCCCGGTTCGTACCGCCTGGACCGCCTGGTCGGCGACGTCGAGGCGCTCCGCGAGCACTTGGGCCTCGACCGGATGCGGCTCCTCGGCCACTCCGCCGGCGCCGCGCTCGCGACGTTGTACACGGCCCGGTACCCGGACCGTGTGTCCGCGCTCGCGCTCGTCACACCGGGGGTCGAGACCGTCGGTGTGCAGGTCATGGCGGAGGACCGCCTGGAAGTGGCCCGGCTGCGGCGCGACGAGCCGTGGTTCCCGGCGGCGTACGCGGCACTGGAGGCGATCACCGAGGGCCGGGCGACCGCGGCCGACTGGGAGGCCGCCGCACCCTTCACCCACGGCCGCTGGGACGACGCCGCCCGGGCCCACCGGGCGGCCGGCTCCGAGCAGAGGAACGGTCAGGCCGCCGAGGTGTACGACGCGGACGGTGCGTTCGACCCGGCTGCAACCCGCAAAGCGCTGGCGGCCTTCGCCGGACGGACCCTGCTCGTCGCGGCCCAGTACGACGTGGCCACACCGCCGCGCCCGGTGACGGAGGCGGCCGACGCCTTCCCCGGCGCCGAGACCGTGGTCCTGCCCGGCGCGGGCCACTTCCCGTGGCACGACGCCCCCGACGACTTCGTCCGCGCCGTCACCGCGTTCCTGGACACCTGACCTGCCCCACGGGCCCTCCCCCGGTGGAGGGCCCGGCAGGACGGCCACGTGATCAGCCCGACGTACCACCCCTCGCATCGCGGACGGAACCGCGTCCCCGGGCGACACCGCTGTCGCGCCCCCCGGGGGGACGCCGGGCCCCGGCACGGGCGGCACGAGTACGTCGTCCGGCCGAGACGCCCGACCACCGCGCCAGGAGGCCGGTCATCTCTGAAAGCACTCATTGGTAAGACGCTGGGACATGTGGCCGAGACGGAAGGCCATTCTGCGGCTCGTTCGATCTCCCTAAGGTCGAGACATGTGCCGGTACACGACCGGCCGATGCCCAGGGAGAATTACCGTGCGCGCAGTGATCCAGAAGTCCTTCGGCGGTCCCGAGGTCCTCGAGCTCGTGGAGAGCGAGCGGCCGAAGCCGGAGCCGGGGGAAGTCCTCGTCGAGGTCCGTGCCAGTGCGGTCAACCCGGTGGACGTGGCCGTCAGGTCCGGCGCCATCCCGCTGCTGGGTGAGCCGCCGTTCGGTGTGGGCTGGGACATCTCCGGTGTCGTGGTGGAGGCGGCGGCCGGCGCCGGGTTCGAGGTGGGCGACGAGGTCTATGGGATGCCGTTCTTCCCGCGTGCGGCCACCGGGTACGCCGAGTACGTCGCTGCCCCGTCCGGCCAGCTGGCCCGCAAGCCCGCCTCGCTCGACCACGTCCACGCGGCCGCCGTCCCGCTCGCGGCGCTCACCGCCTGGCAGGGCCTGGTCCGGGCGGCAGGCGTCAAGGACGGCGACCGGGTGCTGATCCAGCGGGCGGCCGGTGGCGTCGGCCACTTCGCGGTGCAGATCGCCAAGGCGCGTGGCGCCCATGTGATCGCCGTCGCCAGTGCGCCCCGGCACGATTTCGTGCGGGAGCTCGGCGCCGACGAGGTCATCGACTACCGGACGACCGACTTCACCGAGGTCGTCGAGGACGCCGACGTGGTCCTCGACTCCCTGGCGCAGGGCGACCTGTCGCTCGGCGTACTGCGCCCCGGCGGCGTCCTCATCAGCATCCTCGAGCATCGCGACGCGGAGCTTGCCGCCCGGGTCGCCGCGGCCGGCCGGCGGTTCGCCGGCGTCATGGTCGAACCGGACCGTGCCGCGCTCGAGGCGATCGCCGAGCTGATCGACGCGGGCCGGATACGGCCGTACGTCGGGGAGACGTTCCCGCTGGAGGAGGCCGGCAAGGCACACGAGCTGGTCGCCTCGGGACATGCACAGGGCAAGATTGTCCTGACGGTCTGACCGCGACGGGCGGGAAGGGACCGCACCAGGGGAGGGCGTGACCGATGGACATCCTGACCGAGGCGCTGGCGTCGATGCGCACCGGGCAGCCGGCGTCCGTACGGACCAACGGCCGCGCCCCCTGGGGCCTGCGGCTGCCGCCGGTCGCGGGCGCCGGATTCCACGTGGTCCTCTACGGCACCTGCTGGCTGGTCCCCCTGGAGGATTCAGCGCCACGCCTGAAGCCGATCCCGCTGAGTCCCGGCGATGTGATCTTCCTGCGCGACGGGCGGGGCCACATCCTGGCCGACCATCCCGCGACCCGGCCGGAGGAGCCCGAGGCGGAGCAGTTCCAGAAGGGCTCGCCGATCGGTTCCGTCACGCTCGGCGGCGACGGCCCCGAGACCAGCCTGCTGTGCGGCAACTACCACCTGGACCAGGGCCGCCCGCACCCCCTGGTGCGTCAGCTGCCCGAGGTGATCCATCTTCCGACGCGGCACGGCCGCCATCCGGAGCTGAGCGCGGCCGTCCAACTCCTCGGCTGCGAGCTGGAGAACCCGCGTATCGGTTCGGACGGCATCGTGCCCACGCTGATCGACTCGTTGCTGCTGTACATCCTGCGGGCCTGGCTGGAGGATCAGCCCCCGGCCGCCGCCCGGGGCTGGGCGGCCGCCCTGAGCGACCCGGCGGTGGCGCCCGCCCTGTCGGCCATTCACGGCGATCCGTCGGCCCTGTGGACGGTCGAGTCCTTGGCCGAGCGGGCGGGCCTGTCGCGCGCGGCCTTCGCCCGGCGGTTCGCCACGCTCATCGGCGAACCGCCGATGGCCTACCTGACCCGCTGGCGCATGACGACCGCGGCCCGGCTGCTGCGCGAGTCCGACGCCCCTCTGACGACGGTCGCCGCACGGACGGGGTACGGCTCGGAGTTCGCCTTCGCCAAGGCCTTCAAGCGGGAGTTCGGCCTGGCCCCGGGCGGCTACCGGCGCCGGGCGAGGGCGGCGTAACACGGTGGGTCAGGGCAGCGCAACGCCGGCGGGTCAGGGCAGCGCAACGCCGGCGGGCGAGGGCGGTGACCGGTGCGACTCGGCCGTGAGGTGCTGGAGCGGACACGCCGCACCGGGTCCCCGGTGCGGCGCTCACCCGCAGGGTCGTGCCGCCGGGCCGGCCTGCTGCACCGGCGACCTGGCGGGCGAAGCGCGTGAAACCCGGTGGCGCCTACCGGTGGCCGCCACCCCCTCAGCAGGCGGCGGCCAGCGCCCGCTCGATACGCCGCAGGACCGGCTTGTGGGTCACCTGCCCGCGCAGGCCGTCGAGTTCGAGCAGCGCGTCGGGGGTCCCGATACGTGCGAGAGCCACCACCCCGGCTTCCGCGACCCTCACCGGATGCGGCCCGGACCCGGGAAGACCCGCGAGGGCCGTGCTGACAAGACGGGCCAGCATGTCGCATGTGTCGTCCCGTGGCGGCAGGAGCGACAGCAGCCAGGCGAGCGCTCGCAGCGCATGGACGTTGTAGGGGTCGTACGCGCCGGAGCCATGCCACCCCCTCAGGGGAACGGCGCGCTCACGGCCCACCAGGTCGAACCACCGCAGCACCTGGCGGCGGACCGTCTCCGGCCCCGCGGCCTCGAGAAGGTCCCCGCCCACGCGCAGCCATTTCGCCGAAGGCGCGCCCGCGGTGGCAGGAGCTCTGTGGGCAAGCAGCCGAGTCCACGGCTCACCGCCCGCCGCGGCGTCCCGCAGCGCCTGATCGGCCCACGCCTCCCCCGGGTTGAGCACAGGGCCGGAGAGCCGGGTCAGCACGTCGCGCAGGCCGGGCTCATTGTGGTAGTCGACGACCGTGCGTCGGAAGACCGCCAGCACCGCGGCATCGGGCATCCGCCCGGCCGCGATCTCCGCGTCGGCCAGCTCCCACTCGCGGTGCCCGAAGGCGACGTACTCGCCGGCCGTCCTGGCCAACTCGGCCTGCCGTTCGGCGGCCAGCAGCCCCGGATCGAGGTCCCGGGCCACCCCGGTGGCCACCACCAGCAGCTCCGCCCGCAGATACTCCGTACCCCTGAGGGCCATGTCGCCCGTCAGCAACTCGTCCGGGCACGCGTGCCACCACCGCGCCCAGGTCCCCGCCAGCTCCAGCCGGTCGCGGTCCGGAAGCTGCCGCAGCCACACCATGGCTTCCGCGCCCGGCCCGGTCATGCATCCGTTGTGACAGGCGGCCTCCATGACGGCACGGGCAAGCCCGGGCAGGTCGCCGCGCTCGGCGAACGCACGTCGGCGCGCCGCTTGTTCGCGCAGCACATCCGGGTCCGGCTGCCATCCACTCATGATCCGCAGCATAGAAGACGGCACTGACATCCAGCTTTGACGTGGGCTCTCCGGGATCTCCGGGGGCTGCGCAGGGTCGTCGGGTCCGGTTCTCCCGGCGCGGCTCGATGGCGCCGACGCCCGGCCAGGACATCCACCTCCTCGGTCACCACGTCCAGGTGAGCGGCCTGGTACGAGGAGCACTTCGACTCATCGATAGCCTGCGTCATCATGATGCGCCCCTGGGTCTTGCCGATGCTGTTCCTGCTCTGCGGTGCGGTCGTAGCGACGGGGCTGATCCTCAAGGGGAGCCCCGGCGGAGCCGCAGCGCTCCTGCTGATGTTCGTCCTGCTCGCAGGCGTGAACTCGCCTCTCGCCTTCCCGAGGTCGATCGGTGCGCTGGAGGCACGGCGCCGCAGCGCGGTCGACGGCCGGCCGGTCGTCTACTGGCGGCCGGGCTGCACGTACTGTCTGCGACTGCGCATCCGGTTGGGCCGTAGCGCCCGCGACTTGTACTGGGTCGACATCTGGCGTGACCCAGAAGGAGCGGCGGCGGTGCGGGCGGCCAACGACGGCAACGAGACCGTGCCGACCGTCGTCGTGGCGGGCCGGCCGCACGTCAACCCCGATCCCGCCTGGGTACGCGAACAGCTCCGCCCTTCTGCCTGACCGGGAGCCGCGCCACGCCGGAGAGGCGCCCCGCGGGACCCGGTCCGGCCCGCGGGCACGGTGGGGCAGCGGGGAGCGGGCCGTACGGGCCCGGCACCGCAGCCCCAGCCTTTCGCCGGCTGTGCGCTGACCGCGTCGGCCCTGGTCCTGATGGCGCGGCCCCGCGGCCCGGATGCTGCTGCCGGACGTGCGCAGCAAGCGGGCCCGGAGCCTGCCGGGACCGGGCAGGGCGATCGGTGTGCCCGTCCGGCAGAATCATGACGTGCCGGGGCACGGCGCAGCGGCGCCGTCGGCGCGGACGAGGACGGTCCGCGCACGGCCGGCGTCACGCGGCCTCCCGGAGCAGGGCGGACCCACCACTGGATCACGGGTTCCGTACTGCGGTTGTGTACGACGACGGGGAAAAGGGGTGGCCGGGCCATGGCACGGCGGAAGTTGAGATCGGGCACTGTGGTGATCGGCGGCATGGGGCTGCTCGCGGCGGCGCTCGCGGCATGCGGATCCGACCCGGACAAACGCTGCGTGGACCCCGTGTCGTACGACGTGCTGCCCGACTACAAGTGCCGGAAGGACAGCCGAAGCAGCGGCTCAGGCGGCAGCGGGGGCGGGGGCGGGGGCGGGGGCAAGTACTACTACGGCGGCACGGTCAGCGACGGCAAGGTCTCCGGTGGGAGCTTCGACAAGTCCGCCGTCAGCAGAGGCGGCTTCGGCAAGTCCGGCTCGGGAGGAGGGTGATCCGCGTGCGTCGTCGCACCATCGAGCCCCGTCCCGGCTGGCAGCGCATCGTCGAGGAGCAGGGCTGCGTCTATCCGCTGACCCGCCATCCGGACGGCTCGCTGCGCCCCTACTGGGACGAGAGCGCGTACTACGAGTTCACCCTGCCCGAGGTGGAGGCACTTGAGGAGGTCGTCGAGGAGCTGCATGCGATGTCGCTGGCCGCGGCGGCGCACATCGTCGAGAAGAACCGTTTCGCCGACCTGGGGATCAACGATCCGCGCCTTGTCGCTCACGTCACCGAGTCCTGGCGGCGGCGCGACGAACTGCCCTCCGTCTACGGGCGCTTCGACCTGCACTACGACGGCACCGGCCCCGCGAAGATGCTGGAGTACAACGCCGACACCCCGACCTCCCTGGTCGAGGCCGCGAGCCCGCAGTGGTTCTGGATGGAGGAGCGCTTCCCCGGCGCCGACCAGTGGAACTCGCTCCACGAACGCCTCGTCGCCGCATGGCGACGCCAGGCACCGCTCCTGCCGCCCGGTCCGGTCCACTTCGTTCACACCGACGGCGACGAGTGCGGCGAGGACCTGATGACCGCCGCGTATCTGCGGGAGACCGCCGAGCAGGCGGGCATACCGACCGAGGCGCTGTCGGTCGAACGCATCGGCTGGGACCGGATCTCCGGCCGCTTCGTCGACGAACGGCTGCGCTTCATCCGCAGCTGCTTCAAGCTCTACCCCTGGGAGTGGCTGGTCACCGACCGCTTCGGTCCCCGGGTCCTCGACACGCTGGACAACGGCGGCGGCACCGGGACCACCTGCTGGATCGAGCCGGCCTGGAAGATGCTGCTGTCGAACAAGGCGCTGCTGGCGATCCTCTGGGAGCTCTACCCGGGCCACCCCAACCTGCTTCCCGCCCACCTCGACGGCCCTCGCGAACTGGCCGACGGACCGGGCTGGGTGGCCAAACCACTCCTCGGCAGAGAGGGAGCCGGGATCACCCTGCACGCACCGGGCGACGCCCCCGTGCCGCGCGAGGAGCCCTGCTGCTACCAGGAGTTGGCGCCGCTGCCCGACTTCGACGGCAACCGTGTGGTGCTGGGCGCCTGGGTCGTCGAGAACGAGGCCGCCGGTCTCGGCATCCGGGAGTCCGCGGGGCCGGTCACCGACGGTTACGCCCGGTTCCTTCCCCACGTAATCCTTTAGCCGCTCCGGTTCTCGGTGCCTGACCGCCTGACGGCGACGGCCCGTTCCCGCGCCACGGGGACGGGCCCGGGCATGACGCCTCCAACTCCCGTACCGGCATCCAAGATCGCGGGCTCGCCAGGAAAGTTCGTCCTGCCTGTCATGCAAACCGGCCCTCGGCGCCCCCTTTTTTGATGAACGGGCCCAGCGGAATCGCCGCACGGGACACAGTGGGGGGGCCACACCGTGGACGTTGTCGTTGTACTGCTGGCGATGCTGGTGCTGAAGCTGGGCTCAAGCATCAAGGAGTTGGTCAAGAGCGCAGCTCACCGGAGGAAGACCGGTGGTGAGGCAGCTCTGATCCAGGCGAGGGGAGAAGCCGACTACGCGCGTGCCCGAGGCAAGGCGGAGATCATCCGTGCGCGTGGAGAACTGAGGGGCAGCACGGGAGCAACCAGGATCGGGGGCAAGAGCAAGCGTGGCTGACGAGACGTTCGAGGAGAAGGTCACGGCGGTATACACGGAGCAGGGCCGTGGCCTCCTCGCCTGCGCCAGAAGAGAGCTCCTCAGGACAGGGATCCCGGTTGCTCGGATGAGTCCTGAGGACCTCGTCCAGGACTCCGTGGTCGTCGCTCTCGTCAACCATCAGCAGGAGCCGATCGAGAACCTGGGCGGATACCTCCGAGCGGTCATCAGAAACCGGGTGCGGGACGAGGCGCGACGCCGAGGAGTTGCTGATCCCATCGATGTAGCGGCAGCCGACCCCAAAGGCGTGCTCTGGGTGTCAGCCGTCGAGGACGTCGATGGTCGCCTCGATGTGGAGAAGGCCCTTCACAACATGTCGCAGCAGCAGCGGCGACTGATCCTGTTGGCGAAGGGCGTCGGCTACACGCATCAGGAGCTGGCCGAGCTGACGAACCTCAGCCGCGGCACCATCGCCCGTCACATCGCACGAGCGACCCAGGCGCTTGCCGCCATCATGGCGGCGGCATCCGTAGCCGTGATCATGTTGTTCGGACTCGGCATGTTCGTCGTCTTTCCCGTGGCTTCGCGGCCGGAGCCCTCCGACTCCGGCGGTTCCCTGTTCATGACCTGGGTCCTTGTCGGCGCCACCGGTATCGGCACCTATGGACTGCACCGCCTCCTCAAGTGGATGAGGAGGACAGCGCTGCGCCGCACTCATGTCCTTCAGGGGATGCTCGCTGTGAGGCACGTGGTCACCGCGGACTACCAGTCGTCCGAGGGCTTCCCGCCCGCGAGACGTTATGCCGACGAGCTCGGCGTCCCCCCTCGCTGGATCAACGAGAAGACCTTACGGAAGGGCAAGCTGCCGACTCCGAGGAGCAAGGAAGAGGCGAACATGGGCTTCCACCTTCCCATCCACCTGCCCGATGCGCGGTCTGTCGAGAGGGTCCGGCAGGGGCGACGGCAGAACGAAGTGCTTTACCGGCCCCCCCTTGCCGCCCCTTCCGTTCCTCTGAACGAGCCGGGTCTCGGCTACATAGGAGGAGGGGCAGAGGGCGGACCTGACTTCTAGGGCCACCGCCGTTCAGTTGGGCGTGTGGACTGTTCGTCAAGGGCGGTGAACCCGGCAGCGGAGCTGCAGTAGTAGAGGTCTGTCACTCCAAGGCGACCTCACCACAGGACTCCGCTGTTGGAACGGGCTGCCACAACAAGGACGGTCGGGGCAGCGGACGGCGTGTTCGCGCCGGGACGCGTGGATGAACTGCCCCGGATCGTTCCGTTCGAGATGGTCGATGTGGCACCGACGGCGACCGGTGCGGTGCGGTGCGGAGCAGAGTCCGGTCGGTGCCTGCGCGGGTCAGGGTGTACCTGCTGCCGGCCGGGGCGCCCTTCACCGGGCTGGGCCACCGGCAGGTCTCCGACCGGCTGTGCGCCGGATTGGCGGGCATGGCGCTGTCCAAGCCGGCATTCCCGTTCCTTCCCGTCCCTTCCCGGCTCTGCGAACCACCGGAGCGCTCTGTGACGACCATCACTCCACTTGTTCGAGTTGGATGTAGACCGAACATCCTGCGTCGGGCGTATGCCCCCTGAAGCAAGAGATCCGGGAGAGCGCGTTGACCGTCGAGGAGTTCGAAGATTTCTACGCCCAGAAGGTCGCCTGCCTGACGGGGCAGTTGTACGTCATGCTCGGCGACCTGCACGAGGCGCAGGACGTCGTGCAGGAGGCATTCGTCAAAGGGTGGACCCGCCGACGGCAGCTCGACCGTGACGGCCACCCCGAAGCATGGATCCGTACGGTGGCCTGGCGGCTGGCGGTGAGCCGTTGGCGGGGTCGACGGCGTACGGCCGACGCCTGGAAGCGCGGTGGCGCTCCACCGCCCCATGTCGAGGCTCCGGGGCCGGAGCAGGTCGTCCTGGTCGGAGCTCTCCGTGAGCTGCCGGCGCAGCAGCGCCGCACGCTGACCCTGCACTACCTGTGCGACCTGACCGTGGAACAGATCGCCGCCGAAACAGGCCTGTCCACAAGCACCGTCAAGACTCACCTGGTCCGCGGGCGGGCCGCACTCGCGCACCGCCTGCGGGACCCCCGCATCGAGGAGGGCCCCGATGTCTGAACCCCAGGATCCGCTGCGGTCCCTGTTCCGGCAGGCCGGGAACTTCGGGCAGAGCCGCGCCGAAGCGGCCCCTGTCGCCCACATCACCGAACGCGGGAAGCAGTCGTACCGGCGCCGCCTCGCCGCGCTGGCGGCGGGGGCATGCCTGGTTGTCGCGGGAGGCAGCGCGGGCGCAGTCGCGCTGCTGCAGAGCGATCCCCCACCCGCTCCACCGGCGATCAGCCCTTCACCCGCTCATCGCTCGCCCGCGCAGTCCAGCCAGGCACCCTCCAGCCAGGCACCTTCCACCCACGCGCCCCTCCCCGACCGCACCATTCCGGGCTCGACCGCAACGGGTTCGACGGCGCCCGGTTCGACCGCGCCGGGTTCCATGCCGCCGGGCGGCCCGTCAGGCACGCCCACGTACCCACCCACCCACCTGGGCACCACTCAGCCGCCGCCGTCCGGGGCGTCGTCCTCGCCGGCCCGGCCCTGACCTCTTCCGTTCACCAGGCGAACGGCCGGCACCCGCCACCACCGTCCGCCACCGGGTGGTCCGGCACCCCCGCTCACGCCGCCCCGCGCCCACCCATGCCCGAAAGATACATATATGACCTTGACGCCGCCCCGGTCGCACCGCCCCCACCCCGTGCGGCCCCCGGCACCACGCGTACAGCCTGCGCCGACGCCACGGGCCCTGTTCCGGCACCGAGCGCGTGCCTGGCTGAGCCCCGCCGACCGCGAGGTGCTGTGGCTTTACCTGCTGACTCGGCTGTCCCTGTGGGTCACCGCCTACTGCACCCGCTGGTTGTTCCCCGGCCGGTCCGGCACGCGCGAACCCGGCTCGGTTCTCGCATCCTTCGAGCAATGGGACTGGCACCACTACCTGCACATAGCCCGCGACGGCTACTTCCCCGACCAGGGCGGCCCCGAACAGGACGACGACCGGGACAACCGGGAGGCGTTCTTTCCCGGATTCCCGCTGGTGCTGCGTGCCGTGCACATCATCGTCCCGCACTGGACGGCGGCCGGGCTGCTGATCTCCTTCGCCGCCGGAGCAGTTGCCGTCCTGGCTCTGGCCCGGCTCGCGCGCCGGTACCTGCCCCAACCGCAGGGCGGACAACGCACCGTCCTGTTCTTCCTGCTCTCACCGTGTGCGGTGTTCCTCGCCGCCGGCTACACCGAGGCGCTCTTCCTCTCGCTGGCCCTGCCCGCCTGGCTTGCCGCCCTTCGGCACAACTGGCCCCTCGCGGCCACCCTTACCGCGCTGGCCACGACCGTACGAGTCAGCGGCCTCTTCCTCGCCGCGGCCGTCGCTCTCCACTTCCTCCTCACCGCGAGGACGCGAGCCCACTGGCGCGCACTGCCGTGGGCGGCTCTGCCTGCCGTCCCGGCAGCCCTGTACGCCTGGTACCTGCACGCTCACACCGGCGACTGGCTGGCCTGGAACCACGCCCAGGAACGCGGCTGGTACCGGACGTTCCACGTCCCCTGGGACACCTGGTCCGTCACGTGGAACTCGGCCTTCGACCGGCTCCACAGCACCGGCTACGCCTTCATGTTCCAGGCCGAACTCGCCGCGATGGTCGTGGGACTGGTCCTGTGCGCCGTCCTCGTGCGGCAACGCCGCTGGCCGGAGGCGGCGTACATCGGCCTCACCCTGGCGGCGCTCGGCACGTCGTACTGGTACATGTCCGTCCCCCGCTCCACGCTGCTGTGGTGGCCGCTGTGGATCGGCCTGGCCTCCTGGAGCCTGCGCAGGCCGCGGGTCACGACCGTCTGCCTCTGCCTCGCCGGCCCGCTGAGCACGGTCTTCGCCGTGACCTTCCTGTCGGGGCGCTGGGCCGGATAGCAGGCCGGCCCGGGCAGACCGACCGTTGGCGGCTGAGGTTCCCGCCTCGATCCTCGCTGCCCTCACCCGTACCGGTCGTGACCGTGGTGACCTCGGGTTCGTGCCAGCTGCCGGGCTTGGCGAAGGTGAGGACGCCGCCGTGCCGACGTGGCCGTCCGCCCTTCGGCCCGCAGCGGGGGCCGGGGTCGCGGAGCATGACCCGGTCCGAGCGCAGGCGTCCGACCAGGACGACGGGCAGGTCCGCCAGGGCGTGGGAGAGGTAGGCGACGTCGTAGCCGGAGTCCATGACGATCCAGATCTCCGGATCACCGGCCTGCCACTGCCGGGCCTGGATCAACCGCTCGACGACGCCTCGTAGTTGGGCAGCGGTGATGGCGGTCGCGTCGTCCGCCGGCCCCAGGCGCACGGCGTCCAGCAAGGCGACCCAGGAGGTCCGGCCAGAGTTCTTAGAGTTGCTCCATGAACACCACCTGGTTTGTGGTCGAGGATCCCGCCGAGGACGGCGAAGAGCCCTGGGACTTTGACGCGGACGAGCTCGCCTTCATCACGGCTCTGCAGGCGCGTGCCGCTTCCTGGCGTGTGCCAGCGGCCAACAGCTGCGTCGGTCGCTCGGAGGACGAGACCTCGCTACTGGTCCACGTCTCTCTCAGTGACCTCGAGCGACACATGTCGCTCGGTGAATGGGCCGTGCACTTCTACGGCACACACGTACTTGCCGGCAAGGTCAGCGACCAGCTCTTCAACCTCCATCAGCGGCCCGGTCGTTGGTTCTTCCGCGCGACCGGGACGCCTGAAGAGCTGGCCGAAAGGTGCGCAGCCTGGTTCGAGGCCATTCTCAGCAAGCCGGTCAGCCGCACGGAGTGGCACAGCCAGGGGCAGGCGTACGCGACCACCTGGAGCTTCGCGGACACGCTGGAGCGTCTGGTGGGTGGTGGCGGCGGGGGCAACGCGCAAGTCCGCCACGACCGCTGTGTCCTGGTCCGCGGTGCCACGCAGCCGCAGAAGGGACCCCACTCGCCGTTGTGCCCATACGAACCGGATCCCCCTCCTTTTCCCCTCAGCCGACAGGTGCCATCGGAGGCAGCACCTCGAGGGTCGCACACCAGGCTGGGCCGCTGGCGCTTCCGCCTGCACCTCAGAAGCCGAGCCAGGACCTGACAACGGCCACACTTCGCACTCGCTTTGGAGGCATGAGGTTACCGAGGTCGAAACGGAATGTTCTCGCGTTTCGACAACACCCGTGGGCCCCAAATACATGGTGTCGTCGCTCCTCCGCATCGTTCGCCGCAGCGAGCGTCTCGCCGATCACCTCGGGTCGGCATGGTCCGAAGGAGACGGCCTAAAGTGGGGAAATGCCCCTGCCTGCCGACCGGCCCCCCCTGGACCTGCTGGATGCGCATCTGGAGGCGCTTTGGGACGGAACGGACCTCCCGCTCCCACAGGGTCCGGTCCGTCTTGCAGCTGAAGGAGGAAGCGAGCTCGTCCGCTGGGCCCTCGACCAGCTCCTGCGCATCCATCGCGAGCCGAAGGAAGCTTTTGCCCGTCAAATCGGCGATGTGCTCGTGGAGTTCCGCTGCCGTCGCAGTCCCTGGAACGCGGCGGCGCTGCGGCTGCTCGCCGACACGTACACCTTCGTGGCCACCGGCCCTCGACGACACGAGGACTGGGCTCACGACGTCCGCGCCGTGCTGCACCGGTCGGTCCCCGACCCCCGGGGCTGGGTCCGACTGGACGGGGACCGCACCAACACCGCGCGCCACACGGTGCCTGCGTACCCCTTCGATCCCCCGGCCTCATCAGAATTGCACGGTCGCCTGTACCCCCTGGAGGCGGAGGCGGCCATCACCGCACTCGCCATCATGGCCGAGGAATGGCAGTCGGAACCCGCCCCCGTCTGCTCCCGCCCGAACCGGGACGCCGTGCTGGCAGATGCCAGGGCCCTACTCGACCGGTACGGGCCCACCGCGCGCTACTGGACCAACGCGACGACCGCCGCCTCTGACCCTGCTCCGGACTTCCTCGCAGCAGGCCTCCAGGGCACTGAATCCCACGGCTTCCTCACCTCTGAGTACCTCAACGGCCTCGACCTCCTGGAGGATCTGGGCCTGATCGCGGTATCCGACGACGAGGTGGGCGTCTTCTGGTCGATCGGGGCGTACTGACGACGTCGCTGGCGAAAGTCGTGCACACAACCAAAGGGACATAGGAGGCCGTTGTCTTTCCGGATGTGATCGCCGAGTTTCCGCTGTTCAGGCATGGTTTCGGTGTCGTCGTGGGAGGGGTTGGACGTTCTGTTCGGCCTCGACGATGCGGAGGCGGCCGGTGGCGTCGGAGATCGGGATTGCTGGAGGTGCGGGAAACCGCTGCCCGGGTGAGGGTGGAGGAGCTCCAGGCGGAAGCGGACCGGATCCCGGCCGAACCCGGTGCGGCCGAGGCGGTGTTGGCACGGCGGGTGATCGCGCGAGTGGAGCTGGCCGATGCCCTGGCCACTGGCGGCGATGCGGCAGATCCGCACCCCCTGGAGGTGCAGGATCCGGCAGCTGCCCAAGTGGCCAAGGCGCCGGTCACCGGAGCGACGGTGGTGCGGCGCCGGGAAGGGATGACCGTTCGGCGGAGTAGTTGAATGAAGATGTGGAACTGTTCGCTGCGATCAGCCCGACGTTCCTCGTTCTTGTGCCTGTTGGATCTCCCCTTCCCAAGGAGGGTTGACACTTGGGCCAGCGCACGCTCCGGAACGACTGGTAGTGCGACGGGTGAGCAGCCCGTCCGAATATTTCAGTCTTTGACCTCTGGACCACCCCAGGTCCGCTACGCTCGTGCGATTCACAAACGTCTGCGATGCGATGGTCCATTGCGGGCAAAACGCACTCACCAGCCGGGGGGACCGTGCCTGAACCAGACGGTGCTAGATCAAGTGGCAATACATCAGGGGGAGTGACGCCAGACGGCACGGGACCCGGAGGCGCGCCCGATCCCACGGACGGAGAGCGCGGTGGTCATCCGCGCCGCCGCTCCGAACAGGTTCGGGCCGCTGCATTGACCGCGACGGCCACGGTTGTCGCGGCGGCGATCACCGCAGGCGTCGCCGTCCTGACCAACACCGTTCGCGTAGACGTGGGTTCACCCGAACCCACGCCCACGGTGACGGTCACCGAAACCAAGCAGGCGAGCTCGTCGTCCGAACCCACGACGGAGCCAACGACAGATGATCCCGTCGATGACACCGAGCCCGCCCAGGACTCTGTCCTGCGCTCCGGTGAGGAAATACAAATGGTCTCGGACACCAGTCTCGACCTCGATTCAGACGCCCCCAACTGGGACGCCAGGACCTTCGCCCATAAGGGAGCGGATCTCTACCTGGACCCGAACAGGTTCATCGGGGGGTTGGACGCTCCCCGGCTGATCGTGACGACGGGCAAGGAGCGCTCCCCGGCGACGTGCAACGCACAGACGGCGCTGGAGGGGACGATCAAATGGGACGACCTGAGGTCGGGTACCACAGCCTGTGTGGTGACGTCGGAGCGGCGCTGGGCCTGGGTTGAGGTACGGAAGTATTCCCCCGATCCTCTGAGGCTCAGCGTGGACGTGGTCGTCTGGAATGCAGTGGCCTCCACGCCTGATGGGACGTGACCCGAGAGCGCGGGCGCGGTGGGCAGCCGCAGCGAGAACCACAGCCTTGGGTCTGACCGTCGCGAGCGCCCTGCTGACCAGCTGTTCGTGAAAGCGCAGTGGCTGCGGGAGTTGGCGGCGTTGCTGAGGCCGACCTCCTCGCGCGGTAGCGATGGGACGTCGCGTGGTAGGGCTGCGTCACACGTACTGGATTCGGCGGAAGGGCTGATCTGCCTCGAGCTCGAAAGCGAGCTCCAGCAGCATCCGTTCGCCACCGGGGCGGCCGGAGAACATGACGCCGATGGGCAGCCCGTCCGTCGTCGCTCTCGTGGCAGGCACCGAGATCGAGGGGGTCCCGACGATGTTGTTGACCGGTGTGAACGCGACGTACGCGAGGATCCGTTCGATCAGCGTCGGGTAGGGGACGGCCGGGCTGAGGTGACCGATCGGTGGCGTGGTGTGGGCGAGCACAGGAGAGAGGACGAGGTCGAGCCCGCGGAACGCCGCCGCGTACGCCTCGCGCGTACGCTTCAGCCGCCGCAGCACGCCCGGAGTGCGCTGCCAGCTCTTCAGGTACGCCTCGCGCAGTCCCCGGCTGAGGCCGTCCATGCGGCGCCGGTCGAAGTCCGAGCCGAGCGTCCGGCCCGTGACGCCGATCAGGAACGACAACAGGCCCCAGTAGGCGAGGAAGTCCTCGGTGAAGCGGGGATCGAGAGTCAACTCCACCGGTTCCACGGTGTGGCCGAGCCGCTCGAGCGTCGCCACCGTCTCCGTGACGGCTGCCCGGGTGGCGGCGTCGGACTGGACGCCGTTCGGCGAGTCCAGCAGAAATCCGATGCGCAACCGCCGGTCCGAGGGTCCCTCGACCAGGCCGAGGGGCGGCAGCTTCGGGTTGCGCCAGTGTGTCTCCGCTGCGGCGAGGAACGCGGCGGTGTCCCGCACGGAACGGCTCACGATGCCGTCGCTGACGATGTCGAGCGGCAGTTGACGGCCCTGGGCGTTCGCCACGACCCGGCCACGGGTCGGCTTCAGCCCGACGAGGCCGCAGCAGGCGGCGGGGATCCGGATCGAGCCGCCGCCGTCGTTGGCGTGCGCGATCGGTACCGCTCCGGCGGCGACGAGCGCCGCGCTGCCGCCCGACGAACCGCCCGCCGAGTGAGCCGTGTGCCACGGGTTGCGGACGGGCTCGGCGTCCTCGTACTCCGTGGTCGGGCTGAACCCGAACTCCGGGAGCCGGGTCTTGCCGAGGACCGTGACGCCGGTACTGAGGAACTGCCCCGTGAACGGCGCGTGCCTGCGCGCTGCCCTCGGCTGGAACGCGGCGCTGCCGTGCCCGGTGGGCAACCCCAGGTAGTCGGTGTTGTCCTTGACGAAGGTCGGCACCCCGGCGAAGACCCCGCCCGCCCCTGAGTGCTGTTCCGGGGCCTTGGTGTGTGCCTGGACGGCGTTGAGCCGCGCCTCCACCGCCCTGACCCGGGCCGCCGCGTCCCGGGCGACCTCGGCCGCGCCGACGTCCCGCCGCCGGATCGCCTCGGCGAGCCCGACGGCGTCGTGCTCGCCGAGGGCGTCGTCGCGAAAGGCGTGCACCGTGCCCTGTTCCCCGGAAGTCGTCACCGCTGGCTCCGCCCTTGAAGGCATGGATGGTTGCCGGCCATCATTCCTTACCGGCAAGTAACACGCGAGGGTCCGGACCGGCGTCCGCCTCGCGTACATCTGCCGGATGTCCGCGAGCATCGCCGTGGGCGAAGCGGGGCGCATAGTTGCAAGCGCTCCCGGTTGGAGGGCTGGTCGGCGTGGCAGCCGTATTCCGCCCCGGCCGGCGCCGCGCTCGTCGACATCGCCGCGACGGGGGCACCGTGGACCCTTCACCGGCTGTACGCCGTCGACGAGGACGGCACGCCTGGCACCGTGACTGGGAGGGCGACGACGGGAAATGGGCGCCGTGGTCGCAGGTCCCCGGCGCTCCCGCAAGCCGCTGGTGGGACCTGCGGGACACGCCGCCGCCCCACTGACGTGCGTGCCCGGAGTTGAGGCACTCGACGCCGATGAAGGACTCGTCCTGCTCGGTGTCGAGGTACTCGGACCCGCAGGCGCCGGGCCCGACGCCGACGGACCGCAGGCGCTGCGCGGGGCGAGTACCTCGCTCACGTTCCCGGGCAGCCCCCTGTCCGCCGACCGCTGGGAGCCTCGGGGACGGCAGCTGAAATCACCTCCGTGCACAGCCGGGCTGCCGCTTCCCGTGGCCATGCCGGTGCGGCTTTCTGTCCGGGTGGACCCGGCGTCACCCTCTTGCCGGGACGCCGACCCTGCCGGGATCTCCCTCGAGCCGACCTTGCCGGTACAGCTCGGCGATGTCGGCGGCCAGGCAGTCGCGGATGTCCTTGCCGGTGCGGCGCCAGCCGAAGAAGTCGCACGTCTGTTTGATCAGTTCGTCCTCCGACATGCCCGGACATTCGAAGGCGAGCTCGCACAGGGCCAAGTGCCGTTCGGCAGGGGCGATGTACGCGATCCTCCGCGCCGTGTCACCCGGCGTGGGCCTGCGCGCCTTGAGGACCTTCCCTTCGGCCGTGCCGAGTGCGTAGGAACCGGGCAGCTCCGGATGGCGCAGACCGAGGTCGATGCGGTAGCCGGCGACGCCGACCTGGGGCTGGACGGTGTAGCCCCAGCCGCGCAGGACATCGAGCACCGACTCCTCGAAGGGGCTGTCGGGTTCGGCGTCGAACCGGACGGCGTCGGCCGCGAGGACGGCGGGCCCGGTCTCGGCGTACTCGAGATAGCGCTTGAGGTGCTGCACGCTCTCGTTGGGGCTGTCGGCCAGGTTCGTACCGCGGAAGGAAGCGACGACCTCCATGCGGTAACGGGCACGGGTGACGGCCACGTTGAGGCGCCGCCAGCCTCCGCCCTTGTTGATGGGGCCGAAGTTCAGCCCCAGCTTCCCGTACTCGTCGCGGCCGTAACCGACGGACGTGATCATCACGTCGCGTTCGTCGCCCTGCACGGATTCGAGGTTCTTGACGAAGAAGCCGTCGAGGCGGTCCTTGGTGAAGCAGTGCTCGAGATCGGGCCGGGCGAGGCGTGCCTGCTGGACGGCGTGGTCGATGGCGGACGCCTGAGCCTGTGAGAGGGCGACCACTCCGAGTGTTCTGCCGGGACGGGTGTCGAAGTGGTGGATGACCCGCCGGGCGACGAACTCGGCTTCCCGTCTGTTGTCACGCCGACCACCTCTGTCGTAGACGCCGTCGGCTCCAGGAAGGCCACGCCGACGTCGTTGCCCTCGTCGATCGCACCCGGGAAGGTGATCAACGAGTTGTCGTAGAACCGGCGGTTGCTGTAAGTGATGAGGTTCTCGTGCCGGCTGCGGTAGTGCCAGCGCAGCGGCAGGTCTCGCATGGCGCCGGCCTTGCAGGCGTGCAGCAGTGACTCGAAGGAGTCGGGGACGTCCTCGGCGTACTCGTCCGAGTCGTCCTCGACGGCGGAGTCGAAGAACGAGGTGGGCGGCAGCTGCTTCTCGTCACCGGCGACGACGAGACTGCGCCCGCGGTAGATGCAGTTGACGGCGTCGCTCGGCCTCACCTGCGACGCCTCGTCGAAGATGACCACGTCGAAGTGGTAGTCGGCGGGCAGGAACTGGCTGACGCTGAGCGGGCTCATCATGAAGCACGGCTTGATGCGCTGCACCACTTCGCGTGTCCTGCCGAGGAGTTCCCGCACCGGCATGTGGCAGGTCTTCTTCTCCGCCTCGCGGACGATGACGGCTCCGCCGCCGCTGCCGAAGCTGCGCGGCCATCGCCGGTTGCACGCCTCGATGACGGCTCCGCCGGCGGCGGCGACCAGCCGTCGATCGGCCTCACGGAAGTCGGCGACGCGTGCGTCGAGGTCGTCGGAGCGGGTGGTGCTCAGCCGTTCGTCCGCGGCGAGGACCCCTTCGGCCCAGGAGCGCGGGAGCGCCTGCTCGACCACGTCGGGCAGGGTCGCGGGGTCGATGCCGCGTTCCGCGGCGGTGGTGACCACGTCCTCGGCGCCGTGCCGGGCGAGGACGTCGAGCCCGCCGCGGTAGGTGTGCCATTCCTCGGGCCCGCACGGATCGGTCCGCAGGGTGCGTCGGACGACAGGCCGCCGCGCGGCTGGTTCGACGCCGCAACGCTGCGTCAGTGATGCTCCAGTCGCCGGGCCTCCTGCATGAGCACATGTCGCCGCAGTACAAGCTGACCGTCTGGCTCCAGGCCGGGGCTGGGCTGCGGGTCAGCGAGGCGCTGGCCCCCACCGCCTGGGCGGCGTGCGTCCGGGAGCTCAGCTGGGACGGGGGCCCCGCGGGCGGGTCAGGCCTGTGTCGTAGGCGAGGATCGTCGCCTGGACCCGGTCGCGCAGGTTCAGCTTGCCGAGCACCGCGTTGACGTGTGACTTCACCGTGCCCGTCGTCACCCCCAGCGCTTCCGCGATCTCCGCGTTCGTGAGGCCCGCCGCGACCAGTGTGAGCACCTCGCGTTCGCGGGGGGTGAGCGCTTCCAGGGGTGTGGGATCCGGCGCCGTCGGGGCCGTTTGCGCGAAGGCGTCGATCAGGCGGCGGGTGACCGTCGGGGCGAGCATGGCGTCGCCAGAGGCCACGATCCGGATGCCCGCGAGGAGCTCCTCCGGCTGTGCGTCCTTGAGCAGGAAGCCGGAGGCGCCCGCGCGGAGCGCTTCGTGGAGGTAGGCGTCCTGGTCGAAGGTCGTCAGCACGAGGACGCGGGGCGCGTCGGCCCGCACGGTGAGGAGGCGGGTGGCGGTCAGGCCGTCGATGCCGGGCATGCGGATGTCCATCAGCACGACGTCCGGCAT
Organism: Streptomyces sp. NPDC027962; assembly: GCF_055566095.1. Taxonomy (NCBI): domain Bacteria; kingdom Bacillati; phylum Actinomycetota; class Actinomycetes; order Kitasatosporales; family Streptomycetaceae; genus Streptomyces; species Streptomyces sp. NPDC027962. The sequence goes on along the minus strand of NZ_JBVHTA010000023.1, from coordinate 9,097 downwards.
GACCTGCCCGGCCAGCTCGACGGCGCGGGCGCCGTCGTCGGCCTCGGCGACGACGTCCAGGTCGGGTTCGGCGTCGATGATGGCCACGAATCCCGCGCGCATCATGGCTTGGTCGTCGACGACCATCACTCGGACAGTGATGGGGACACCTCCTTGCGCAGTGTGGCCAGCAGTTCGCGCATCGCGGCCAGGCCGGCCCTGGCTTGTTCGGCGACGCCTTCGAGGTCGCCGTTGTCGGCGCGGGCCACCAACTGGTCCGCGTGGCCCAGCACCGCTTCGCGCAGTTCCGCGGCGATGCGTTGCCTCTCCTCGTACGCCTCCATGACCGCCGCCTGGATCGCCGCAGCGAGCGCGCTGTCGTCTCGGCCCATGGCGCCCTCGCGGCGTGCGCGTAGGAAAACGCCCAGACCCCAGACCGCGACCGCCGGAAGCATGAGCACCGCCCCGAGCAGATAGACCATGAACACCGAGAGCGCCCCGTCGACGCCCTCGGTCTCGACCTGCCCGTCGAGGACCGCCAGGACGACCGTCGTGATGCTCCATCCGGCCGCGACGGCCGGAATCGCGGGGAAGGTGAAGTGTGCGGGCCCGGCGAACACGGCCACCGCGTGCAGAGCGGTGCACTCCGCCACGCCGCCTCCGATCACCAGGACCCAGGCCACGGTCGGAGGCAGCACGCCCATCGCCAGGGCGGCAGGAGCGATCCAGGCGGTGGCGAGGACCGCAGCCATGACCGACCAGGGCGCGTGCCGTCGCCACAGCAGCGGCAGGGCATGGGCAACGGCGGGCAGGCAGGCCTGGGCGGTCATCGCGGGCCGTTCGGCGAGGACGCCGAAGACCGGGAGGGCCGCGACGGCGAAGACGAGGGCCACGTCGGGCAGTCCCGGCAGCACCGCCCGTGCATGGGCCTGACGGCGGGTCGCCGCGGTGGCACGAGGGAGGCGGGCGCGTACGGACCAGCCCGCACCATCCGTGCGAGGTCCCGCCTCCAGGGTCCCGCCGAGACCGGTGGCACGTTCGCACATGCCGGCGGTGCCGCGGCCGGAGCCGAGCCGCTGCGGCTGCAGCTGCGGCCCGGCTGCGGCGGCGCCGTCGTCCTGGACGGCGACGTCCAGAGTTCCGTCGTTGTCGGCCACGGTGACGTGGACGGCGGCGCCCGGTGCGTAGCGCAGGGCGTTGGTGAGCGCCTCGCGCACGATGCCGAAGGCGGCTTCCGCCACGGGGCCGGTCAGGTCCGCCGCGTCAGGGGCGATATCCACGCTCACGTGTTGGCCCAGGCGTACGAATCCTGCGGCGAGTTCGGCAACGCGCTGCTTCAGACCGCCGTCCCCGTCCGCCGCCGGGGCCTGCATCACCGCCACCAGGCGGTGGAGCGCCGTCACGGTCTCGCGACCGCTGCGGGCCGCCAACCGGAGGGCCTCGGAGGCAAGTTCCGGCCTGCGTTGGCTGAGTCGGCGGGCGGCGTCCGCGGCGACCACGACGGAGGTGAGGTGGTGGGCGCTGACGTCGTGCAGTTCGCGGGCGAGCCGGTGTCGTTCGGTGAGGGCCGCCGTGGTCCGACGGGCCTCGGCCCGCGCCACCTCCTGGGCGGCGGTGCGGCGGGCGGTGAGCCAGCGGCGCCGGGTGCGGCCGAGACCGACGACGGCGGCGTGGATGGCGCAGGTCACGAGCATCTCGCCGATGATGTCGGCCGGGGTGTCGAACACGGCGACCGAGCGGAGCGCCACCGAGCCGGTCACGGCGGACGCGACCAGGGCGGTGGTCCTGCCCGAACAGCGCACGGCGACCGAGTAGAGGGCGATCGCGTCGCCCAGAGCGTACAGAACCCAGATCTGGTCCGGGGCGAGCAGCCCGGCGATCAGTGCGGCCTCGGTGGTGAGCGCGGCGGCGACCGGGAAGCGCCGGCGTATGCCGAGGGCCGCGTAGACCGCGACGGTGACCGCGAGGACCACGGCCAGCTGCCGCGGCTCGACTGGGTCGCCGCGCAGCAGCGGGTATCCCGGCCAGACGGCCAGCTGCTGGACCGCCAACAGCACGGGCAGCAGCCAGTTCCGTATGAGCTCCATGATGGCGCTCATGATACGGCGAGGTGTTCTCTCTATCCCGGGTTGGAGGCGCCGATCATGCCGGGGGCCGATGCCGGTGCGCCGGGGCGCCGGGATGCTGATGGACATGACGACCTACTTCGCCGGCCAACCCGGCGTTACTCCGCACGCCTTGGCGCATCTCGATTCCCTGCCCTACCACCGGCTCGCGCTCGCGACCGGGCGGCACCGTTGGTGGCGGCCTCTGTTGGGGACGGGTCTGGTGCTGGTCGGCGCCGTCGTGGTGATGCTCGGGCTTCTCGTCGGCTCCGAGGTGGCGGGGTACATCCTCAACCGTCCGGTCGGCTCCGACGACCTGCGTACGTGGGGCGACATAGGCGACGCGGCGCTGGGACTGCTGTCCATAGCCCTGGTGACTCCGGTCGTACTGCTGGCCGTGTACTGGGTGCAGCGGCGCCCGGCGGGGACCTTGTCATCGGTGGCCGGGCGGCTGCGGTGGAGCTGGCTGGGGATGTGCCTGGTGGTGGCGCTTCCGCTGGTCGCGGGGTCGATGGCGGTGTCCCTGCTGCTGCCCGAACCTGCGGGCGGTGGCACGGGGGACATGGAGTGGGCGGGGCTGTCCTCCTTCCTGCTGGGGCTGGCGATGGTGTGCGCCCTGGTGCCGTTCCAGGCGGCGGCGGAGGAGTACGCGTTCCGCGGCTGGCTGGTGCAGGCGGTGGGCGCGTGGTGCCGCTCTCCATGGGTGGCGGTCGTGCCGCAGGCGCTGCTCTTCGCGGCGGCCCACGGGTGGGGGACGCCGTGGGGCTTCGCCGACCTGCTGGTGTTCGGGCTGGTGGCGGGGTGGCTGACGATACGTACGGGCGGACTCGAGGCCGCGATCGCGTTGCACGTCCTGAACAACCTGCTGGCGTTCGGGGCCGCGTCGGCGGTCGCGGGTGCCCTGGCCTCCGAGGAGACGGCCGCCGACTTGGGCTGGGCGTCGGTGGCCGTCGACGTCCCGATGGTCCTGCTTTACTCGGCCGCCGTCCTGTGGCTCGCCCGCCGGCGCCGGCTGGGTGCGCACAGCGCACAACACCAGCACGGCCAACGGGACGACCGCAACGATCAGTAGCGCGGCGACGCCAGGAGTGATCAGGATGACGGCTCCACCGCCCGCGGCGGCCACGTCGGCCCACGCCTTGACCTTGCGCATCCCGACGAGGCGGATGGCCCCTGCGCCCCCCACCAGCCCAGAGAGCCGCGCGCTGCGCCATGGGGGCCGGGTTGTCGCAACCCTGTTCCTAAGCTGCTGTCGACGTGCGCATTGGCACGGCGGAACCTCCGGGTGTCAGCGCGGACGGGCGGGGAGAGAGCAGGGCGACGGGATCCGTTTCGGGAGAGCCAATGAAACAACAGCCTCGCGAATGCTGGTGACGCCTGGACGGGGTGAGGGCACCGGTCATTCGGCGGTGACTTCGGCGACGGCGGCTCTGGCACTGGCACTGGCTTCGTCGACGATGGACTTGTTGTCGGCGTAGGCGGACAGCAATGACTGGCCGGCGAGGTTGTTGACCGCGTGGGGACAGCCGCAGGAGGTGTCATAGATGAGGGTGATCGCGTCGTCGGAGAAGAGGGTGTCGCTGCGTCCCTCGGGCGCGCGGCCGTCGCCGTTCCAGGTGCCCCGTCAGACCCGGCCGACCTCGCGCACGCGGGTCTGCATGGCGAGCTGCCCGACGTTCTTGGTGAACACCAGCGCACTGGCGGGTAGCCATCGCGCCCGGTGGCCGGCCACACGGTCCGCCAAATTGCGACTTCCTGCCGGTGCCGGTGGGACCATCCCCGCGGGCGCGGGGAGCAGGGAGTACTGCCACGCCTCGCGAGGGTCGGGGACGCAGTGCAGTCGTCGCAGAGATCACAAGCCGTGCGGCGTCTCCGCCCGCAACCGCGTGGTTAGGCTGGCTGCATGAGCACGGGGACGGGAAGCGACGCCGGGACGGCGTGGACAAGGCTTCCGGGGGGACTGGTACGACTGCGGCGGCTGGTTCTGGTGAGCATGCTGGTGCCGATCGCAATCACGGCGGCGGCCGTGCTGTGGCCGCTGGCCGGTCCGGGCTGGGCAGCGCTGGCGGCGCTGCCGCCGCTAGCGCTCACCTACTGGGGCTGGTGGCTGATCGAGCGCAACTGGCGCTCCTGGCGGTACGCGGAGCGGGCCGACGACCTGCTGCTCAGCCGCGGGGTGCTGTGGCAGGAGCTGACGGTGGTGCCGTACGGGCGGATGCAGCTCATCGAGGTCACCTCCGGGCCGCTGGAGCGGCGCTTCGGGCTCGCAAGCGTGCAGCTGCACACCGCGGCGGCCGCGAGTGACGCCCGTATACCCGGGCTGCTGCCCGAGGAGGCGACACGGCTGCGTGAACGCCTCACCGAGCTGGGCCGGGCGCAATCGGCGGGCCTGTGAGCAGGGCCGTGAGCGAGAAGGCCACAGCTGAGCTGGAGCCGGTCGAGCGCCGCCTGCACCCCGTGACGCCGCTGCGCCGCGCCTGGGCGCCGGTGGCCGTCGCCGTCGGCGTGATCGTCCGCGACCTGGGCGATGCGCAGAAGTGGATGGCCGGACTGACTGTCGGGCTGGTGCTGCAGGGCCTCGCCATACTGCTGCTGGCGGGCGGTGCATACGGCTTCCTATCCTGGCGGTTCACCCACTACGCGGTCACCGACACCGAACTACGCACCCGCACCGGACTGCTGTTCCGCCGTACCGCGCACATCCAGCTCGACCGCCTCCAGACTGTCGACGTCACCCGGCCGCTGCTCGCCCGCCTCGTCGGCGTGGCCAAGCTCAAGCTGGATGTCATCGGCACGGACGAGAAGGACGAACTGGCCTTCCTGAGCGAGCGGGAGGCTCGTGCGCTGCGCGCGGAGCTGCTGGCGCGTGCCTCGGGCAGGGTGCCGGAGGCCGTACCGGAAGCGGGTGAGGCAGCCGTGCGGCAGTTGGTCCGAGTCGAGCCGAGGATGCTGGCGGTGTCGCTGCTGTTGAAGGTGAGCACCTGGGTCGCGCTGGCCGTGGCGGTGGCCGGGCCGCCGGTGGTGTGGGCGCTGAGCGACAGCCTGTGGGCGGCGACCGCGACGGCGCTGCCCTTCCTGGGAGGGGCGTGGGCGATGAGCGGGGGTCGCTTCGTCGGGGAGTACGGCTGGACGGTCAGCGAGTCCCCTGAAGGGCTGCGGTTCGACCACGGGCTGCTCGACCGGCAACATGAGACTGTGCCGCCGGGACGGGTGCAGACCGTGCGGATCGTCGAGCCACTGCTGTGGCGGCGGTGCGGCTGGGTGCGGGTGGAGCTGGACGTGGCGGGCTCGGACAACGACGTCCTGCTGCCGGTGGCCGAACGCGCCGCCGCGGAACGGGTCGTGGCCCGCGTCCTGCCCGGGGTGGATCTGGGGTCGGTGACGGCGGCGCTGGAGCGCCCGCCACAGCGGGCGCGGTGGACGGTGCCGGTGTGGTGGCGTGGATACGGCTTCACGGCCGACGGCCCGGTCTTCGCCTCGCGGCACGGGCTGCTGGGCCGTTCGCTGGCTCTGGTCCCGCACGCGAAGGTGCAGAGCGTGCGCCGCGTGCAGGGGCCGTGGCAGCGGAGGTTGGGACTTGCGGACGTGCACGTCGACACGGGCGCGGACCAGACGGTCACGGCCCACCATCGCGACGCGGCGGAGGCCACGGCCCTGGTGGCCGCCCAGGCCCAACGCTCCCGCACGGGCCGCCGCGAGGCTCTCCGAACCGTCGGCTGACAGCGGACGCTCATGTAGCCGTCAGACGTGAGGCGCGCAGGCGGAAGCCAGGCAGGCCCATGGACGGCAGCGGTCAGGCGAAGGCGTTCAGGCCCGATGGGCCGGTGAGTTCGGCCGCCTCGCCGTCGTGCTCCGGGCGCGCACGTACTCCGTCGGATGCTCGACGCGAGACGAGGGGCGGGCGGCCGTCCGCGACTCCCAGGGCGCGCAGCGGCGTTGTCAGGTTCGTGGCCGGGGGCTGCGGGATGATCGTCTGGTTGATCGTTCCGGGGAGGGGATCTGGTCCATCACCAGGCGGGCATGGAGTTCGACGTCGTAGCGGACGCCGTCGTACTCGAGCTTCTGCCGTTGCCGTCCCTCCACCGCGAAGCCCGCAGCACGAGCCACTTCGCATGAGGCAGGGTTGTTCACCCGGTGCCCAAGCTCCAACCGGAAGAGCTCCGCATCGTCGAAAGCCCAGCGGGCCACCGCACGGCAGGCACGGGAAGCCACGCCTCGGCCACGAGCCGACGCGGTCGTCCAGTAGGACACCCATCCGGTTGCATGACGTCGATCCACCGGGCCGACACACACCTGGCCCACAACGAGGCCGCCGTCGTCGACCACGGCGAAGGAATGCGCAAGGCCCGCATCCCACTGGTCACCACGAGCCGCTATCCACCGCTCGGCCGCCTGGACAGAATCAACCGGCTCGCTGGACTGCCCACGCATGAGTGGATCCGCGAACGCGGTCATCACCGCTGAGGCGTCCCCGGCCTTCCACCTCCGCAACACCAGGCCACCGGAAGCATCCACACGATCTCGCATGACGCGAGTCTTTCTCAGCAGACATCTTCTGTCACACGGTTTCCAGCAGCCGGCGCCCCCAAGACGGAGCGGCGTGGCCCGCATCGAGGGGGTGTGCCTGGCACCGGCTGCCTCCGGTCTGCGGCCCGTCGCGCTGACCGCACACGCCGGTTCACCCCGGTCCGGGAGGGCTGTTCCCCAGAGGTGTGGCAACAGGACGGGGCCACCGTGTCCCAGAGCCTCAACCTCGGGCGGTGAGGGCGGTGATGGCGGCTTCGATGGCGGCGCGCGCGGCGTGCTGCGGTTCCGGCGGGGTTCCGGGAGGCTGGCGGACGGCCATCCACAGCAGGCCGTCGAAGAGGGCGAGGAGCAGTTCGGCTGCGGCGTGGGGGTCCTGATCAGGGGCGAGTTCGCCGGTTGAGCGGGCGTAGGCCAGGAGGTGGCGCAGGTTGTCCCGGGCTTCGGTGTCCAGTTCGTGCAGCACCTGGGCGAATGCCGGGTGGACGGTGGCTTCGGCGTAGAAGGCGACCCAGATGCGAGCCTCGGCGAGTCGCTGCTCGTCCTCCGGAAGGAACGTGAGGAGCGCCTGGCGCAGTCCCTCGGCGAAGGACAGCCGATCCGGGCCGATGGCGATCTGGCTCATCCTCTCCCGAGCCGTGGCGACGGCCTGGTCGAGGGCGAACCGGACCATCTCCTCCTTGCTGCGGAAGTAGCGCTGTACGGCGCCGAGCGACAGGCCCGCCTCGTGCGCGACGGTGCGCATGCTCACGGCGCTCAGTCCCTCCCGCGCGACGATGCGGAACAGTGCGTTCGCTACGGCGCGGCGTCGCGCGTCCTTGTCCACCGACCTGGGCATGTGCGCATTCTGCCGCAACTCCGTTACGATACGATCGTATCGATACAGTCGTATTATCGGAGGGGCTCATGACATCACCGACCCCAGAGTCACCGACATCGCCGGAGTCCCGCCCTGCTGCGGCCCGTGACGGGGCACCGGCCGCCGACAGCAGCCGGCCCGGCCGTCCCTCGCGATGGCGCGCGGTCCTGCAGGGCATGGCTCTCGCCACCGCCGTGATCCTCGCGCTCCTGGCCGTTCTGGGCGCAGCAGTGGTCCTGCTGCCGCCTCCGTCCTGGCTCGCATGGGAACTGGGGCTCCTCGTACTGGAGTTCAGCCTGGTGTTCGCGCTGCTCGCTGTGCTGGGGCTGGGGCTCGCCCTGACCGCACGCGCACGTCGTCCACGCTCCAGGGCGCGTGGCCTGGCCACCTCGGTCGCGTGGATCAACGCGCTGGCACTGTGCGGCGCGCTCCTGCCGCCCGCTGCCCTGTGGTCCACGGCCCGGGTCCATGGAGCCGACCTCTCGCTCGGCGGTTACTTCGCCGGGCTGTCTCTCAGCGCCGACCGCAAGCCGGTGACCCGCACCTACGCCCGCATCGGCGGCGAGGACCTTCAACTGGACGTCTGGGAGCCGGCTGAGCGCGCTGACCGGACGCGCCTGCCCATCGTGGTCAACGTGCACGGCGGCTCCCAGGACTTCGGCCAGAGCATGTTCCCGCGCTGGGACACCTGGCTCGCCGACCAGGACTACGTGGTCTTCGACGTCGACTACCGGTTCGACTTCCCTGCCGGCCAGTGGCAGGGCCCGGCCGCGGACGTCAAGTGTGCGATCGGCTGGATCGCCGAGCACGCCCCGGAGTTCGGCGCCGACCCCAGCCGGATCGCCGTCATGGGGCAGTCCGCAGGCGGGCTGACCACCCTGCTCGCCGGCACCACGACATCGCAGGAGGTCACACCCTCATGCCCCGGGCCGCAGCCTTCACCGGACGCCCTGATCGCCTGGTACACACTGACCGACGTGACGAACGAGGCGGCTCAGCTGCCGTGGCGACAGCGGCACTCCCCCATCGGCACCGAGTTGCAGGAGCTCTTCGAGGAGACGATGGGCGGCTCCCCCGACGAGAAGCCCGAGCTGCACCGCGCCGCCTCCCCCATCACCTACGTCCGCGAGGGGATGGCACCCACCCTGCTGATCCAGGGCGGCTGGGACCTCCTCGTCACGGGGGAGGACCACCGGCGCTACGCCGAGCGCCTGCGCACTGCGTCCGTGCCGCACCGCCTGGTCGAGCTTCCTTTCACTGAGCACATGTTCGATCTGAACTGGGGTGGCTTCGCCGGCCAGATCGCCCGCCAGGAGATTCTCAGGTTCCTGGACGAGCACCTTCCGACCACCTGAACCTCCGGCACCTCTGCACCGCCCGCCCGGCGGCTCGCCCGGCAGAGCACCCATGCGCTCAGGTCAGATGCAGGCCGTGCTTACCTACCACAGCAGAGCCAACGCTTCAACGTCTGGCCCAGGCCCCTGAGACGGCGGCCGAAGCGTTGGCCGAGCCGCCTTTCGTGGCCGGTCGTGGGATGGTGTCCCGTGGAGTGGTGTAACGGATCTTGGCGGGGAAGTGCGCCGTTTCCGTGCCCTCGCGTGCATCGACTGCCGGTGAATGCTCCCTGAGA
>NZ_JBVHTA010000022.1:130895-137504 GCF_055566095.1 Streptomyces sp. NPDC027962 | reverse complement strand
TGCCCTTGGCGTGCTGCGCCTCGGTCGCCTTCTCACTCGGCCCGCGCACGGCCTGCTCGCGCAGCGCCTGCAGCTCGGCCACCCGGCCCCGGGCGCCGGCCGGCTCGCCGGTGGAGGGGGTGCTGTTCACCATCACCACGACCCTTGCCTTCCTCTCGTACGACACCGGGGGCGTGACCGGCCCGGCCGCCCCCACACATTAACAAACCGCTTGGGCGGTTTCTGCTGGGGTGGGGATCGCCGGTCCGCGCCTGTGGACGTGTGTGCAGGTGTGCGCGGCGGCAGGTCACCGCCGGCTGTGCAGGTCACCGCCAGCTGTGCGGGGCGCGGAAGGCGCCGGCCGGCTCCCGGCGCCACAGCGCGCGGCTGCGCGCCGCATCCGGCTTGGGCCGCGCACCGGCGGGCTTGGCGGCGAGGCAGGTGAGCAGGGTGGCGGTGACGGCGGCGAGTTCTTCCGTGCTGGCCGCTCCGCGTTCGATGCGCAGCACGGCGTGCAAGGGGGGTTCGGCCTGGGGCATGTCGTTCCTTCCCGCGGTGCCAGGACCGCTCGACTGCGCCGCCGGGCACCGGGCCGGCGGCGCCGGCCCGGTGCCCGGCGGACAGGGGGGCTGCTGGAAGCAGGGGTGGGGGCAGGAGAGCCGGTGAAAAGGGGCCGGCGGAAAAGGGCGGGTGGCCGGGGCCGGTGGAGGGGTGGCGGTCAGCCGGTCCTGCGCCGGTGGAACCTCTTGCGGGCGGCCGGGCCGCCGGCGGCGCGGGCCTTCATGCGGCCCTCCTCCTGGGCGGCCTTGGCCAAGGAGGCGTGCTCCTTGCGCTCCAGCGCCTGCCGGAAGCGGCGCTTGGCCTCCTGCTGGGCGTCGTTGCGCTCGGGCGTATCGGTCATGGATGCCTCCGTAAGGGCTTGTCGAACGGCGGGGCGGCACGCCGGTGGTTCCCCCGTGCGCCCCCGCCCGGTGGGCGGGCCGGTGCGCCCAGCCCACCGCCCCCCGCTCGAGAACCGGTCGACCTTCACTCGCAACGCAACGCATCCGGACCGGCCGCCGCCCACTGCCCCGGGGGGCGCCTGTATGCCTTTCGTCAGGGCTGGGCACGGTCATGCGACGGCTGCTGGGGGGAGGCGGACTTCGCAGAAGGTGCCGTCGCGGAGCATCGCGAACACGGCCGCGCCCCAGGCCCGCCCCCACGCCCTGCCCGCCTCACCCTCGAAACTCGGGACTCGGGCACGCCGGGCGCCTGGCAGCCCGCCCCTCGGCGGGCGGGGAGGCGCACCACCCTGTGTTGAGCAACAGCGCGCAGCAGCGGGGGCTTTGCTGCCGCCCGGTGCCCACGGGCGCGCCGGCGGCCGGCCCGCCGGACGCCGGGCGGGCACGGGGCCGCCCGGCCGCCGGTGCCGGCGGCCGGGCGGCGTGGCCGGCGGGTTCCGGGGCGGGGGCACGGGGTGCCTGCCCGGCTGCGTGTGCCCGCTGCTTCCCGCCGCGATGCGGCCAAACGGCGGTCGTGGGCAGGGGAGTTCGCCGGCTCCCGGTCCCGGCCCAGGCTGCCCGGGGCCGCCGGGTTGGGGCGTATCGGCGGGCGGCGGGCGGCGGTGGCCGTACCGGGTGGGCTCAGGCGGCGTGGGCGGGGTGCCCGGCGGGTTCCGGGGCGGGGGTGGGCGGGTGGGTGCGGTAGCGGGTGGTGTGGCCGGGTGGGACGAGGGCGGGCAGCAGGGGCTGCCACAGGGCGTGGATGCGGTGGGCGAGTTCGGGGCGGGGCATGCCGGTGGCGGCCAGGACGCCGATGCCGCAGACGGCGGCGAGCAGGAGGGTCTGGCCGTCGTCGGCGCCGTCGTGGGCGCGCAGGTCGCCGGCGGCCCGGGCCTGGCCGTGCAGGCGCAGTACCTCGGTGATCCATGCCTGGTGGAAGTCGGTTGCGGCGGGGCGGCGTCCGGCGCATTCGTTGGTGATGCGCAGGCCGGCGCGGATGACGGGGTCCTCGTGCAGGGCGCGGGCCAGCCAGTGGGTGAGGTCGATGAGGGCCTGCAGGGGGGCGGTGCCGGCTTCCCACTGGTGCTGGACGAAGTCGCACAGCAGTTGCCGGCCGCGTGCCTGGACGGCGTCGGCCAGTCCGTCCTTGGAGGCGAAGTGGAAGTACAGCGCCCCTTTCGTCATGCCGGCGGCGCCGGCGATCTGGCCCAGCGTGGCGCTGGCGTAGCCGTGCCGGTCGAACATCTGGGCGCCCGCGTGCACCAGCGCGCGGCGGGTGCGCTCCGATCTGGCCTGCATGGTGGCTTCCTCCTGCCTCTCCCCCTGGGTGCCGGCGGCCGGCGGCGGTCAGCCGACCCGGCTCAGGCGCTCGCCGCCGGCGCGCGGCGCCTCCAGCTGCGGCTCGGGGTGGGCCATCAGGATCGAGCGCTGCAGCCGGCGCAGGCCGGCCGAGGGCTCCAGGCCCAGTTCGCGTACGAGCGCGGCGCGCAGCCGCTGGTAGACCTCCAGGGCCTCGCTGCGCCGCCCGGAGCGGTGCAGGGCGAGCATGAACTGGCCGTGCAGGTTCTCGTGGGTGCGGTAGCGGGAGACCAGGACGGTCAGCTCGCCCAGCAGTTCGCGGTGCCGGCCCAGGCGCAGGTCGGCCTCGATGCGCTGGTCGAGCGCGCACAGCCGGGTCTCCTCCAGGCGCCGCTGGTGCATCTCCAGCTGCACTCCGGCGTGCACGTCGGCCAGGGCCGAGCCGGTCCACAGGGCCAGCGCCTCGCGCAGCTGGCGGGCCGCGCCGGTGAAGTCGCCGGCGTCCATCGCCCGGTAGCCGCGGCCGGCCAGCAGCTCGAACTCGCGCACGTCGCTGGCGCCGCCCGAGGTGCTCAGCAGATAGCCGCCCGGCGAGGTGACCAGCACGTCCTTGGCGCTGCGCGGCACGCCGGCGGGCGCGTCATGAACCAGCGCCGCCGAGATCAGCTCCCGCAGCTGCAGGACGTAGGTCTGCAGCGTGGTACGCGCGCTGCGCGGCGGCCGCTGCCCCCACAGCTCCTCCATCAGCGACGCCACCGGCACCACCCGGTCGGCGTGCAGCGCCAGCAGGGCCAGCACCTGGCGCGGTTTGGGCGCCGTGGGCGTCACCGACACCCCGTTCTCCCTCACGGCCAACGCCCCCAGCACATCGATATCCACGCCGTCTCCCCTGTTTGATGCGCATCTGATCGAGCGGCCCGCGGCCGGCCCTTTCCCGGCGGCCCGCGCAGACCCGGACACCCCCGAGTAAAAAACAGGGCAGACGGTTTGTCAATACCAGACCGGTCGCGCTGTTTTGGCGGTCCGAGGTGAATGCCCCGCGGGCGCCCGGGCGGGCGGACCGGATCGGAGAGCGGGGAAAACAGCCAGGTGACGGGTGGCGCGGGGTGGCGCAGTGGCCCGGGGGATGAACATCCGAGAAACAGCGGTTGAGGTCTGTTTATGGTGGGGGGGTGCGGGGGCCTGCGGGTGTCAGGGGCCGGCCGGGGGCCAGCCGGGGCAGCAGCAGCTCCCAGAAGCCGGTGATCTTGCGGGTGGAGAGCCATTCGCGGTCCGCGGCGCCCAGCACCTCGAACCCCACGGTGGCCGCAACGACGGCGGGCGCCGCCCCGCGCGAGGACAGACCCTCGGCCAAAGACCCCTCACGCTCGGCGCGCTGCAGCATCTCCTCCACCCAGGTGCGCCACACCCCGCGCAGACACGGCCCGCCGCGGCGCGAGAGGTCCGCGCTCAGATCGAACCCCGCCCGCACCACCGGATCGTCGGCGAGCGCACCCATCAGCACATGAGTGGCGTCCACCAGCACCTGCAACGCCCCACCCGGCGCGGGGTCCGGCGCGGCGTCCGGCGCGGCGGTGATCTCGGCCAGCACCGCCGCCGCCTCCCGCTCCACCGCCCGGGCCAGCGCGTTCTTGTTCTCGAAGTGGAAGTGCAGCGCACCGTTGCTGACACCGGCCCGGGCACTGATGGCGGCCAGCGAAGCGGGCGCGAACCCCTCCCGCGCGAACACCTCGGCCGCGGCCCGCACCAGCGCCTGCCGCGTGCGGGCCGCACGCTCCTGCTTGACCATCAGCCACTCTCCTCACTCCGGGGCACACCACGCACGCGGCGCGCCCTCCCGCCCCCGCCCGGCACCGGCGGGCAGAGGCAGCACAACCCCGCCCCGCACCCCACCGCCCACGGGACGACACCTCAGATTAACAAACCGCTTAAGCGGTTTGTAAGTGGGTGGGGGTGTTCCGCAGCCCCACCCCCGCCCGGACCAGGGCAGACCCTCATCCCCTCCCCGCACACCCAACCCCCGCACACCCCGACCGGTTACGCCCCCGCCCCCCGGGGGGCGCACCCAGGGACAGCCCGCCCGAGCAGGCACACGGGACGGGACGCGCACGGGACGGGACGGGCGGCGGACCCGGGGACGGGGGGCGGGGGCGGGGGCGGGGGCGGGGAGCACGTGTGCCGTATCCGGGCAGCAGGCGGCGGGCGGCCAGGCCGGGGCGGGCGGGTGGCGGCTTGCGGGCCGGCCGCACCGGCCCGCCCGCCGGGGTCGGTGTCCTGGGGCGGGTGCCGGTGCTCCGGTACAGGGCGGCGTCCCCCGCTCGGCGGTGCGGACGGCCCGCCCCGGGTGCGGGCCCCGGGGGGGCGGGCCCGCAGCGGCCCTGTGCGGGCGCAGCCCTCCGGCGCGCCCGGGCAGCCCGGCAGCGGCTGCAGCGGCCGGTACGGCAGGCCGGCCCGTGCCCGGCCCCCGGGGCCGGGCCGGGGCACGGCCCCAGGGGGGGTGGGTCAGGGGGTGAGGCGGACGGGCAGGGTGCGGTAGCCGCTGATGATGAACGACTCCAGTACGTCGAGTTCGTTCACCGGGCGGGCCAGGCGGATGCCGGGAAAGCGGGCGAAGAGCGCGGACAGGGCGGTGGTGGCCTCCAGCCGGGCCAGCGGGGCGCCCAGGCAGTAGTGGACGCCGTGCCCGAAGGCCACGCTCTCCCCGCGCGGGCGCAGCAGGTCGAACGCGCCGGCGTCCTTGCCGTGCTGGGCCGGGTCCAGGCCGGCGGCGGCGAACGACACGATGATCACATCGCCGCGGCGGATGCGGACGCCGTCCAGGTCGATGTCCTCGACGGCGAACCGCAGCGGGATGTAGGCGGCCGGGTTGTGGGTGCGCAGGGTCTCGTCGATCACCTCCGGCCAGCCGGCCCGCCCGGCGCGCACGTGCTCCAGCTGCCCGGGCAGCGACAGCAGCGCGGCGACCGCGTTGCCGATCAGGTTGCTCGTCGTCTCCTGCCCGGCGCCGATCATCAGGTTCAGCGTCGAGATGAGTTCCTGCTCGCTCAGCCGCTCACCGCCGTCGCGTGCCGCGATCAGCGCGGACGTCAGGTCCGGGCCCGGGCACCGGCGCCGTTCGGCCACCAGCGCGGCCAGCAGCTCGAACACCCGCTCCTGCGCCGCCGCCATCTCCTGGGCCGGCACCGACGTGCCCAGCGTCGTGTCGATCGCCGCGCACAACGCCTGCCGGTCGGGCCCCTTGATCCCGAACAGCTCGCAGATCACCCGCATCGGCAGCAGCTTCGCGAACGAGGCCCGCAGATCCACCACCTCCCCTCCCGCCGCCGCCAGCCCGCCCAGCAGCCCGGCCGTGATCTCCGCCACCCGCGGCCCCAGCGCCCGGCTGCGCCGCGCGGTGAACGCCCCCGCCACCAGCCGGCGCAGCCGCGCATGCTCCGCCCCGTAGGCGAACAGCATCGTCGGCGCCGACACCCAGTGATACAGCGGCCACTGCGCAGTGATCTCCCCCGCCGCGAACGCCGGCCAGTGCCGGCGCGCGTCCTTGGACACCCGCGGATCGGTCAGCAGCCGCTTGAGCGGACCGTGCCCCGTCACCGCCCACGCCTCGACCCCGCCCGGCAGCACCACCCGCACCGCGGGACCCTGCTCCCGCAGCATCGCCGCCTCCGCCGCCAGATCACGCCCCGTGACATCCAGCGCATACGGACACCCCAACGTCTCCATCAGCAACTCCCCTCCCACCGCACGGACCCACGCCGCCCGGCACACCGCCACCCTGCCCGCCCCACCCGCCCACCGCCCAACGAACCACCAACCCCGCAGCAAACACCTCACCACTCATCCCCATCGCCGAAAACCGCCCGGCCCGGCCCTCAACTCCCCCGCACAGCCGATGAAGGCGGGTGCTCCGGCCGCTGAACCGCGCCGGCAGGGGCAAACAACGAGAGGCACGGTCCCTGAAGAGCGTTCAGACGGGTTCCGGCCATGACCGCCGACCGGCACAGACACGGATCCGGGCTGCCCCGCCAGGTGAGAACCCGACCGTGACACGACGGTCCGCCGCAGCAGGTGCAGCCAGTCGCACGGCACCGCAGGCAGGTACGGCCCGGGCGGGGCACACACGGGGCCCGCCTGCCCAACCGGCGCGGCGGATACGGCCACTTGCACGGCACCGGCACCGGCACCGGCCGGACAGACAGGTACAGCCGATCCCACAGCACCAGAGGCAACCCAGGGGGGCGAGCACGGCCCGCACAGCGACCGGCCCGCACGGCACGGCGGGCGGCACGGGAGACGACACGGGCCCACACCCGCCACCGCACACGGACGCGGGTCAGCAGGTGGCCGGCTG
>NZ_JBVHTA010000022.1:115938-130798 GCF_055566095.1 Streptomyces sp. NPDC027962 | reverse complement strand
CTGCACGGCGAGCACGGCCCGCACGACCCGTACACGGCACGGCGGGCGGCACGGGAGACGACACGGGCCCACACCCGCCACCGCACACGGACGCGGGTCAGCAGGTGGCCGGCTGCACGGCGAGCACGGCCCGCACGACCCGTACACGGCACGGCGGGCGGCACGGGAGACGACACGGGCCCACACCCGCCACCGCACACGGACGCGGACGCGGGTCAGCGGGTGGCCGGCTGCGCGGCGTCCTCGCGGCGGCGCATCGCCTGCTCATAGGCGCGGGCCCCGCGGTCGGCGGAGAAGTCCAGGCGCACCAGCACCGCGGGCACCGCGATCGCGCTCATCAAGAACCGGTACAGGTCCGCGACCCGCTCGGTCATGTCCGCACGCCCGGTCATGATGTTCGACAGCACCTGCACCCCGGTGAACGCGCCCACGAACGTCTTCGCCGCCCCCTCCAGATCCACATGCGGACCGATCTCCCCGCCCGCCCGCGCCTGCTCGAACAGCTCCAGCGTCTGCTGCATCCACGCCTGCATCGGCACCCGCCGGTCCAGCCCGTCCCGCAGCGCCCCCTGCTCCACCGTCAACCGCACACTGCCCCGCACGATCGGATCCCCGGTGTCCCGGCGCAGCAGATACGCCAGCATCAACGCCCGGTCCACCGCCGTCTGCAGCCGCACCTCCCCCTCCACCAGCTCCGGCAGCGCATGCACCTGCTCCGCCAGCACCCCCTGCGCCAACTCCTCCTTCGACGCGAAATGAAAATACAACGCGCCCTTCGTCAGCCCCGACCGCTTGAGGATCTCGGAAATGGTCGCCGCCTCGTAGCCGACCTCGTCGAACACCTCGGCCGCCGCCACCAAAATCGCCCGCCGCGTCCTCACGGCCCGCTCCTGCCGCGCCATCACCCACCACCTCCGACATCCGTCCACACACCGCCACACCCGGCCGCACATGCCGACCGCACCTGCCACACGTGCCGCGCCGGCCGCAGCTCCGGGCCACGACCACACCCAACAAAAGAAACCGGCGGGTTCGTATCTTAGCAGCCCACAGGGCTGCGGCCAGCCCCGCGGCCGCACGGGACCCAGGTCACCGCACCCCGGCCCGCAACCCCCCGTCAACCAAACCGCCCTGCCGGTTTCACAACCGGTACCCAATGGTCCCTTTCAAGCGGAATGATCGCTACCGACCAGGGGCTCCCTCCCCCGGAAGCAGCCCCGGCCGCCCGTGAGTGTGACGCACGTCACGGAGTATCCCGCCGTACGCCTTGAAAACAAAACCGGTGGGTACGTATCTTTGGGGCCCTGCGCTTCCCAGATCCACTCGGACCGACCATTCCGCGGAGAGGCCATGACCCTGCTGACGTTCACCAAGCACCCCGCCGGCGGCACCACCCCCGCCAACCCCGCCGGCACCACCCCGGCCGCCGGCAGCACGGCCGGTGCGCCGGGCACCGCAACACCCGCCCCCGCTGCGGCCGGCGGGGCCGGGGCCCGCACCGGCCACCTGCCCGCCGCCCCCGTCACCGCCCCCGCCCCCACCACCGCCTTCCCCGCCCCACCCACCCCCACCACCCACCCCGCCGGACCCGACCCCTCACCCGCACCCGACGACGCCGCCACCGCCGCCACCGTCACCCGCGAACTGCGCCACCTGCTCTTCGACGGCGACGAAGAAGACACCCTCCACACCCCCTGGCGCACCCTCATCACCCACGACGACTTCCTCACCCACGACGACGACCTCACCCCCACCCAGCGCACCGCCCGCTCCTACCAGCGCCTGCGCCGCCTCAACGCCACCACCGCCGGCGACCCCCTCGCCCTCGCACGCGACCCCCGCCGCCTCGCCGCCCTCCACGAATGGACCGGCATCGCCGACAGCGCACTCGGCACCCTCGCCGGCATCCACTACAACCTCTTCCTCGGCACCATCCTCGACCACGACCACCCCGAACAACGCGACCTCACCCCCTACACCACCCTCCAACACACCGGCACCTTCCTCGTCACCGAACTCGCCCACGGCAACGACGCCGCCAACCTCAAAACCACCGCCCACCACCACCCCGACACCGGCGAATTCACCCTCCACACCCCCACCCCCGGCGCCGCCAAATTCATGCCCAACACCACCACCACCGGCGGCCCCAAAACCGCCCTCGTCGCCGCCCGCCTCATCACCCACGACGGCCACGACCACGGCATCCACCTCTTCCTCACCCCCCTCCACGACGAAAACGGCACCCACCCCGGCATCCACATCACCCCCCTCCCACCCCGCCACCTCCCCCACCCCGTCGACCACGCCACCACCACCTTCACCCACGTCCGCCTCCCCCCCACCGCCCTCCTCCAAGCCCCCCACAACCGCCTCCACCCCAACGGCACCCACACCACCACCCACGGCAACCCCAGAAAACGCTTCCTCACCACCATCGACCGCGTCACCCTCGGCAAACTCTGCATGAGCGCCGCCGCCACCGGCACCGCCCGCGCCGCCATCACCATCGCCGTCCACTACGCCACCCACCGCCACACCACCCACCACCACACCCCCACCCCCCTCACCACCCACCGCGCCCACCACGCCCCCCTCCTCGACAACCTCGCCACCACCTACGCCCTCACCCTCCTCCACCGCCACACCCTCACCCACCACACCCACCACCACCACAACGGCCCCACCCCACCCCCCACACCCCCCAACCCCCCCTACCCCACCGACCCACCCCCCACCAAACACCAAACCCACCAACTCACCGCCCTCACCAAAGCCTTCACCACCCACCACGCCCGCACCATCACCACCACCAGCCGCGAACGCTGCGGCGCCTGGGCCCTCCACCCCCACAACCCCCTCGCCCACTACACCCAAAACCTCGAAGGCACCATCACCGCCGAAGGCGACAACCTCCTCATCACCCTCAAAACCGCCGCCGAACTCCTCCTCACCCCCCCACCCCCACCCCCCACCACCCCCACACCCCCCAACCCCCTCACCAACCTCAACCACCTCAAAAACCTCCTCCACCACCTCCAACACATCTGGCACACCCGCGCCAAACACGCCCTCCGCACCACCCCCCACACCACCAACCCCCACACCCGCTTCAACAACGCCACCAACCCCGCCCTCACCATGACCCACATCACCACCCTCATCCACACCACCAACGCCCTCCTCACCACCCTCAACCACACCACCCACCCCACCACCCACACCCACCTCAAAAACCTCACCAACCTCTACCTCCTCAACCAACTCACCCCCCACACCGCCGACCTCCTCACCCACCACCACCTCACCCCCCACCACCACAACCAAATACCCACCACCACCAACCACCTCCACACCACCCTCCAACCCCACCTCACCACCCTCACCCACGCCCTCAACCACCCCCACCAACACACCCCCACCCCACCCCCCACCCACTAGACACTGTCTGACAAATGATCACCGAGCGAGGATGTGCGTGCTCGGTCCAATTGCCTTGCCGTCCTGACGCCGGCCAGTGATTCTGGGCAGGTGCCAGGACAGGGGAAAAGAAGGCGGCGGCAAGAGGACGCGCGACAGCGGCTTGCTGCTCGCACCGCGCCGGAGGCGGGACAGTGGGAAGTGGTCGTTGAGACTCGGGACCAGGCGGAGATGCATACGCGGTTGCGCCGTCTTCGGGAGGCAGGAGTCGACGGGTCGATGATCCGGATCGACACGCTGTGCGGGCGCCTGGCGCTGCCGACAACCTACCGGCTGAGCCGTTTCGTGACGGACCCCGCGCGGGAGTCCGAGCACGAGCACTCTGATCATTGATTTTGTGGCGGGTCGAGGTGAGTTGACGGATGCGGCGTGGGAGCGAATAGAGCCCCTGCTGCCGCGGGTGGATGGGCGTGGTCGTCCGTGGCGTGATCACCGGCAGGTGGTCAACGGGGTTCTGTGGCGGCTTCGGACCGGGGCTCCGTGGCGTGATCTGCCCGAGCGGTACGGACCCTGGCAGACCGTCCACGAGCGGTTCGCCCGCTGGGAAGCGGACGGGACCTGGGCGAAGCTGCTGGAACACGTCCAGGTCCGCGACGACGCGGTGGGCCGGGCGGAGTGGACCGTCTCCGTCGACTCCACGATCAACCGGGCCCACCAGCACGCGGCCGGCGCCCGCAAAAGGGCTCCGTATACAGGGACGAACTGGAAGATCCGGGCCGCTCGCCGGCGCGTCAGGCCCTCGGCCGGTCCCGGGGCGGGCTGACCACCAAGGTGCACCTCGCCGTCGACGGCCGGGGCCTCCAGCTGTCCATCGTGCTCACGCCCGGCAACGTCAACGACGCCACCGCCTTCGGCCAGGTCCTCGACAGCATCCGCATCCCGCGCTCCGTTACGGGCCGACCTCGCACGACACCGGCGCGGGTGCTGGGCGACAAAGCGTATTCGCATCAACCTCGCCCCGGTCCGCGAGCAGGGGCTTTGCCGACAGGGCGGACCTACACGCGGCATTCCGGCATCGGTGACCGGCGAGGCTCATGGCCGTGATCGTGTTACGGACCCCCAGGAGCCGAATCGCCGGCGGCGGCGCGCAGGCGCTTGCTCCGCTCGCCGAGCGTCCACTTGATCGGGATCAGCACTGCCCACCACAGCTTCGCGCCCGTCGGCGACACGAAGGCGAGCGGCACGGCGATGGCGAAGACCAGTGCTGTCGCTGCAAGACTGGCCGCGTCGTTGCGGGCGACGCGATCGGGCAGCGCCGCGGCGGCCAGCCATGGGCGCCGCCACACTGCGATCGACAGCGCGAGTTGGGTGACTCCCATGATCGCGACGGCACCGGAGTAGACGGCCACCGACTGGGCCATGTCCCCGTACTCGGCCAGCAGGGTAGTCGGGAAGGGCATCAGGGCAATCAGCCCCAGGCTCAGCAGTCCCAGCCCGATGACCGTTCCATCCACCTTCTCCACGTCCCGGAAGATCTCGTGGTGACCCGCCCAGAACGCCGCGATGACCAGAAAGCTGAGGGCGTACGCCCACACGTTGGGCATCACGTCCGCCAGCGCTTCTTCGAAACGGGCAGGGTCCATACCGGCGGGCAGTGCGATGTCCAGCGCCAGCAGTGTCATCGCGATGGCGAACACGCCGTCCGACAGGGCGAGGAGCCGGGCTGCGCTCCGCTCGTCGTCCCTCACTCCCTGGTGACCTTTCACGCTGCCCCACTTTAGGGACACAAGATTGCAAATGCTGACATTAGGGCTTGCGACCTGAATGTCTTTCCGCGACGCGCAGAGCGTCAAGCCCGCCGCACGGGCACGAGTACGCCGGGATTGAGGATTCCGGCGGGGTCAAGTGCGGCCTTGGCGGCGGTCAGCGCGGCGGCGAACGGGTCCGGGCGCTGGGCGTCGTACCAGGGGCGGTGGTCGCGGCCGACCGCATGGTGATGGGTGATCGTGCCGCCGCTGTCGGCGATCGCCTCGGAAACGGCCGCCTTGATCTCGTCCCACTGGGCAACGGTGCTCCCCCAGCGGCCGGGCGCGTAGACCCCGAAATACGGTGCCGGTCCGTCCGGGTATACATGGGTGAATCTGCAGGTCACCACACCGTCTACGCCGGTGGTCCTACGGATGGCGTCCCGGGCCGCCTGCGTGACGGCGTGGTACAGGTTTTCGTACCGGTCCCAGGTGCACGCCGTCTCGAAGGTCTCCGCGATCACCGAGTGCCGGGCGAGCGCGTCGCGTTGATAGGGCATCCGCAGGAAGGAAGCACGCCATGCGTCACCGGCGCTCCCCTCGGCACCCCCGGCGAGGAGCTCGCCGCCGTGGTCCCGGCACAGTTCCCCGGCGCGGTCCAGAGACGTGCGCACCGGATGATCCGCGGACTCGAATCCCAGGATCAGCACGCCGCCTCCGACGGCGACGCCTGCGTTGATCAGCGCCTCTGCGGCATCGAGCAGCCGGCAGTTCGCCGGGTGCAGCCCGCTCTGCGCGAGTGCCCTGGTGGCCGCCACCGCCGCGGCGTAGTCGGCGAAGTGCACAGAGGCCTTCGCTCGCCAACGGGGCCGTTCCTGCAGGCGCATCCACGCCTCGGTGATGACGCCCAACGTGCCTTCGCTGCCGAGGAAGAGGCGGTCGGGCGACGGGCCCGCCCCGGAGCCCGGCAGCCGCCGCGATTCGCTGGTCCCGCTCGGGGTGACCACACGCATCGACTCGACCATGTCGTCGATGTGTGTGCGCAGTGTCGCGTAGTGGCCACCTGCCCGGGTGGCCAGCCAGCCGCCCAGGGTGGAGTACTCGAACGACTGCGGGAAGTGCCGCAGCGTCAGGCCGGACGGCCGGAGTTGGTCCTCCAGACGCGGGCCGAACACGCCCGCCTGGATGCGCGCCGCCCGGCTCACCGGGTCGATCTCCAGCACCTGGTCCAGACGGCCGAGGTCGATGGTGACCGCGGCACGGTCGTCGTCGAACCGGGGCTCGATTCCGCCGACGACCGAACTGCCGCCACCGTAGGCAATCGCGGCGATCCCGTCGCGGGAACACCAGTCGAGCAGGTCGACCAGGTCACGTTCCCGTCGCGGCCGGGCCACCAGATCGGGCACCTGGCGCAGGTCCCCGTGCAGATTGCGCACCACGTCCCGGAACGCCTTGCCATGGGCGTGCCCGGCCCGGTCGGCCGGGTCGGCGGAGCAAAGACCCGTGAGCGCGGCGGGCGCGGACACCCGGGGAGCGGGCAGCCCGAGCGCGGAGATGTCCGGCGGTTCGTGGCCCGTCAGGTCGACGGGCGTCAGCAGGCGAACTCTGGCCAGCAGAGCGTCCAACTCCGCGCCGCCCACCGCCTCCTCGACTTTGCCCCAGCCCCACCATGACCGTGTCATCGCGACCCTCCAGGAATTGACTGTTGGGTAAATTACTCGCAGGTCATATCGAGCGCTAGAGTGGTCCCGTGAACAAGGCCGGAACCAAGGGCGTCGCCCGTGCCGAACGGGAACAGCAGATCATCGGCATCACGATCGAGGAGTTGGGCAAGCGGGGCCAAGCCCGGGCATCCGTCGTCGACATAGCCCGGCGCGCAGGCATTTCCAAGCCACTGATCTACAGCTACTTCGGCTCCAGGGACGGCCTGTATCTGGCCTGCCTGCGTCATGTCGGTGTCCTGCTGGTCGAAGCTGTCGACGCCGCTCAAGCCCGCAGCGGCTCGTCCGATCACGCCCAGGACACCCTATCCGCGATCTTCGACGCGGTCGGCCCGTGCCGCTACGCCTGGTCCGTGCTCTACGACCCGACACTGCCGCCCGCCGGCGAAATCCACGACGCCGCGATGCAGTACCGGACCCGGCTCGCCGGTATCGGTGCCTCGGGCAGCACAGAGCTCCTCAGCCGCGCGGGACACCGCGACCCGCTCGATCACGCTTTCCTCAACCACATCTGGCAGTACGCCGTGACAGCCGTCATGCGTTGGTGGATCGACCACCCCGAGCAGTCACCGGAGGACATGACGGCACGCTGTGCACGCGTCCTGTCCGCACTGGCCCCGGACTGACAGAGAGCGGGCCCCTGCGGGCAGTCGAGGCCGGCGGCGTACGCGACCGCCGAGGCTGCCGGCTGTCCCTTATGGACAACGCGGAGATGGAGCGCCGCTTCGGCCATCCCCTGGTGGTCCTGCACCGCGCGGACCTGTTGCGGACGCTCGTCGAGGCGGAGTGTCCGCGGACAGCCTGCGGTCGGGCTGCAAGGTGTCCGCGACGACGGCCGCGGCCTGGTCGTCGCCATGACCGGCACCGACCTGCTGCTCCCGCGTCCGTGCCTTTGCGCGAAAGCATGGCGCAACCGAAGGACTGACGGGCCGCGGGCGAACACCCCGCCACCCACAGCTCACAGGCCCCTCGATCGGGGGTTTTGAGCGGCGTTCACGGTGTCGGCACGAGATGGGCGCTGCTCGTCCACTCAGCGATGTACTCCGCGTGGCAGTCTCCCAGATTCGAACACTCAGTCACCCCTGGCCCGTGGCGCCGCCATTGGGTCTGGGGTGCCCGACCTGGGAGAGGACACCCCCCACACCATGTCCACTCATCGCCTGCGCGCCCGGCGCCCCTGGCGCGCCGCGGCTGTGGCCGCGGCCGTCGCGGCCGTCGCCGTTCCGTCAGTCTCCGTCGCCACCCAGCCCGCACCCGCTCCAGGCCGGCCCGCCGCGGCGGCGGGTTCGCTGGACGACGCCTACTACAAGGACGCCCTGGGCAAGACCGGCCCGGAGCTGAAGTCGGCCCTGCACTCGATCATCAGCGATCAGACGAAACTCTCCTACGACCAGGTCTGGGACGCGCTGAAAGCGACGGACGAGGACCCCGACAATGCGGCGAACGTGATCCTTCTCTACACCGGCCGCTCCCAGTCCAAGACCAGCAACGGCGGCGATCCGGACCAGTGGAACCGTGAGCACGTGTGGGCCAAGTCCCACGGCGATTTCGGTACCGCCACGGGCCCCGGCACCGACATCCACCACCTGCGCCCCACTGACGTGTCGGTGAACGGCACCCGCGGCAACAAGGACTTCGACGCCGGCGGTGACGAGGTCGGGGAGGCACCGGGCAACTTCACCGACGCCGACTCCTTCGAACCGCGCGACGCGGTCAAGGGTGACGTGGCACGCATGATCCTCTACATGGCCGTCCGATACGACGGCGAAGAAGGCTTCGCCGACCTCGAACCCAACGACCAGGTCGACAACGGCTCCGCCCCGCACATCGGCCGCCTGTCGGTGCTGAAGCAGTGGAGCAAGCAGGACCCGCCCGACGCGTTCGAACAGAACCGCAACGAGGCGATATTCGGGATCCAGAACAACCGCAACCCGTTCATAGACCACCCCGAATGGGTCGACTCCATATGGCAGTAGTCGTGCCGGGTGCGACCGAAGCGCACGACACATCGGCGCCAGGCTGTGGGATGCGGAGGGTTCCACTCGGCGCCGCCCCGCGGCAATGACGGCGAGAGTGCCTGGAGATCAGCAATCCTCCGGGCACTCTCGGCGTCTACGCATCCCGTCCGTGCACATGGCCTCGTCATCGGCGGTGTTCCCGTCCCGTCTCCGCAAAACCGTGCTGCTCACGGACAGTCGCGGGCACAGCGTGGCCGCCTTGATCCTGGTTCGAGGGCCTCTTGGAGGACGACCAACGCAAGGCAGAGGCGGTGGCCGCGAGAATCTGGTCGTCACGACGCCACCGTAGGGCGCCGCCCATCCCGCACGAGACGCATATCGGCAGCACCCGGCCCACCGCCGCTGTTCTGCCTGGTTCACGGTTTCTGCAGGAGTCATTGGCGGCTGACCGTACGGGTCACACCCGCAACGACCGTCGTCGCCAGGATCCAGCAGGTGATGATCAGGGCATACGACAGCCACTGGTGCCAGCCGTCAGGGGCGAACGCGGACTCCTGGCCGAAGGTGATGACCGGCAGGAGAAGGTCGAGGGTGTAGAAGACGGGGTTGAAGTCAGGAGCCCCGCTCTGGACGGGGCGTGGATGGTCCAGGCCGTACGCGATCGATCCGATGGTCATGAGGGACAGCAGCCAGACGGCCGCGCGCAAGGGGCGGAAGCCGTAGCCGACGATGGCATCCTGGACGTACCCCCACAGCCGTCCGTTCCAGGTGAGCGTGGCGCGTCGGCGGCGCTGCTTGGCGAGTTGGACGAGCCGTGCCGCGTCGTCGTCACCGACGTGGCGGTAGGCCGCCGTCAACTGCTCGTAGACGTACGGCTCATACCGGTCGCCGTCCCGCTCCAGCATCGGAAGGCGGCGCTCGGCGGGCTCGTGCGGGGTGAGTACGGTGTAGGTGAGGTTGCTGAGATACACCTGGTCCGGCAGCATCTCCGGTTCAAGGGTCAGGATCTCGATGTGAGAGCGCCGCAGGTTCAGGGCGCCCTCGATGCGATCGCCCCCGCGCAACCAGAGTTCGCCGAAGACACAACTGCTCGCCCGCAGTGCCGTGTCGCCCGGATGCGACAGGCGGGCGTGGAGCAGGTCGAGACGGCCCGATATGCGCGAGCCTCGGAGCTCGACCCGCCCCTGCGCACGGAGGCACCGCGCCCGTACGTGGCCTCCTACGTGCAGATTCTGCGCGTCCAGCGCAGTGCCGTCGGGCTTGCTGAACTCGGCGTCCTGAAAGTTGATCCGTCCGGCGACGGAGGCGCCGGTGAGTCGTACCTGACCGTGCGCGCGCATCTCGGGGGCCCACAAATCGCCCCCGATCGCTGCCTGGTTGAGGTGCAGTACGGGCTCGGAGTCGTCCAGCGCCGTGAACTCCGCCCGCTCCATGAACAGCGCGCCGGAGATCTGCGCCCCGCCGAGCCGCACCGGCCCTCGCATACAGCAGCCCGTCATCCGCACCGCCCCTTCGACCTGCATGGTTTCCGAGCTCAAGCCCGGCAGCACGGACCTGCTCAGATCGAGCTGGCGCAGCTGGGCCCCGTACAGGCTGGGAACGCCGTCGAATTGGCAGCGGCGCAGCCGGATGGCAGCGTCGATCGTGGCGTACTTCAGGTCCAGTACGCCCGTGATCCGCGCACCCGTGATCTTGAGCGCGGCGATCTCCCCCTCCTCCTGCTGAGCCTTGAGCAGCAGCGCCCGCAGCACACTCGCCCGTACGGTCCGCTCGGCGCCCCAGGTGGTGCCGGGCACCTGCTCCTCGTCCTCGGCGGCGCGGAAGTCCACGGGCTCGCCTCGCGGAAAGGCCCGCCAGATCCGCGCCTCGGCAGGTGTCAGTTCGTTGATCGCGCTCACGCCGGGACTCTGACGTGCGGCGTTGTAGCTGTCAACTGCCGTACGTGGCAGGTCATGTCGTCCGGTCCTCCGGGCCGGGCCGCCCCGGGTGCGACGGCACCCCGGGCGCCCCGCCGCACGTCCGACGCCCGCCCGAACGCCGGCGCGCACAGCCCGGTGCCCGGCACTGAAGGGCAAGAGGCCGTATCGCCGGTCATCGGCGTCCGTCACGAGGAGTGACCGTCCACGCCGACAGAGTTCTGGTTCGGGTGCGCGCACCCAGTCGACCGACAGCCGGATGGCGCAGCCTGAGCTCATCCGAGGGCCCCCGCAGTGGTCGTCGCCGCGTTTGTCGGTGCGCCGCGAGCCCGCATCGGTCAGGAATCGAGAAGCGGGGGTCGTGGAGCCGCGCCTAGCCTGAGGCCATGGACATCACCATTCACACCAGCTTCCTCCCGCATGACGACCCGGACGCTTCCCTGGCCTTCTATCGCGACGTCCTGGGCTTCGAGGTCCGCAGCGACGTCGGGCAGGGCAAGATGCGCTGGATCACGGTCGGCCCCGTCGGTCAGCCCGACACATCCATCCTCCTGGCGCCGCCGGCCGCCGACCCGGGGGTCACCGAGGAGGAGCGCCGCACCATCACCGAGATGATGGCCAAGGGGACCTACGGCTGGATCCTGCTGGCCACCCGTGACCTCGACGGCGTCTTCGCGAAGGTGCAGGCCGGCGACACCGAGGTGGTCCAGGAGCCGACCGAGCAGCCGTACGGCATCCGCGACTGCGCCTTCCGCGATCCCGCGGGCAATCTGGTCCGCATCCAGGAGCTTCGCTGAGCCGTACGATCACCGATCCGGCCATGACGGCCGGCACAGCGACCACCTGTGATGATGCGGCGGGCGGGGCTACAAGGCCGTCTGCTTCGACCGCCCCTCGGCGGCCGAACCATCGCAGTGGTGCTCGTGATGTCGGCTGCCAAGGCCGAGGCGGCACGCACCCGCCGCACACAAGGCCGACGCCTGCACACTCATCGAACCGGGAACCGGCCTCCGTCCCGACGCCGTCGGCAGTTGCCCGGCGTGCTCGACCGGCTCGTCGACTCCCGCCAGCCGGTCATCACCATCGAGCACCTCGCCGCCTGCCTCGGCAGGTCGCGGACATCGATGAAAAGGAGTTCCCTGATGTGTCACCCCTCGTGGGGGCGCGCACGCACCGCGGCGCAGCGCCTGAGCGACCTCGCGCGCCTGCGCCGCGTCCGCGACCGGATCGACCGGGAGCACGCGCAGCCGCTGAACGTCGAGGCGCTCGCCCGCGGCGTGAACATGTCCGCCGGGCACCTCAGCCGCCAGTTCCGGCTGGCCTACGGCGAGTCGCCGTACGCGTACCTGATGACGCGTCGCATCGAGCGCGCGACGGCGCTGCTGCGTCGTGGCGGCCTCAGCGTCACCGAGGTCTGCTTCACGGTCGGTTGCTCGTCGCTGGGCACCTTCAGCACCCGATTCACCGAGCTGGTCGGCATGCCGCCCGGCGCCTACCGACGCAGCGCAGCGGCCGCTGCGGGCGCTGAAGCGGGGATGTCGCCCTGCGTGGCGAAACAGGGCGAAGAATGCGCAGATGAGGTCCGTCAGGACCCGGAGGGCGTACTCCCGTCCGCTCTGAGGTCCATTCCTGCGTTCAGCTGCCGACCGACCGCTTCACTCCTTCGCCGTCAACGGGGTGTTCCGAGTGGTGAAGAGCGAGGGGGCCGTGTAGCGTCAGTGGCAGCTGTCATGGTTCCGAAGTACCGGTCGCCCGTGAGCGCGAGTTCGCGGGCGTTTTGCTGTTCAAAGCCTCTGAGGACCAAGGCGATCACCTCCGGCTTCCGCGCGGTGCGGGAACCGATTTCCAGTCCCCTTGGAGGGCAAATGGCCAGCGGAACCGTCAAGTGGTTCAACTCGGAAAAGGGCTTCGGCTTCATCGAGCAGGACGGCGGAGGCCCGGACGTCTTCGCGCACTACTCGAACATCGCAAGCTCTGGCTTCCGTGAGCTCCAGGAAGGCCAGAAGGTGAACTTCGACGTCGTCCAGGGCCAGAAGGGCCCGCAGGCGGAGAACATCACCCCCGCCTGAACCGTCTCGGCGACGACGCCCGCCCCGCTCTGGTGGGGCGGGCGTCGTCGTGCCGTGAGGAAGGCTCCGCCGACGGGTCTCGGCAGCACGAGAAAATGCAGTGCCCGCGGGCTGTCCGCTCGGCTACGGTCGGCGCCCATGACAACGCCTTCTCGCACCCGACCTCCCTTTTCGGCAGATGAGCGGACGCAGCTTGTCGGATGGCTCGACATGCAGCGTGCGATCGTCCACTACAAGTGTGACGGCCTCTCCGACGAGGACGCCCACCGCCCCCTGCTCCCGTCCTCGCCTCTGATGACGATGGCCGGTGTCGTCTCCCATCTCCGCTGGACGGAGAACACCTGGTTCGAGGTCCTGTTCCTGGGCCGCCCGGCCGACGGACCGCAGTTCGTGGAGGAGCCGGAGGACGCCGACATGAGAGTCGAGGGCGTCCCGCTCGCACAGCTGCTCGACGAGTACGCGAAGCAGTGCGCGATCTCCAACGAGATCATCACGGCGCATCCACTGGACCAGACCGGCCGGCACCCCGACTTCCGTTCCGCCGCCGCGTCGTTGCGCTGGATGCTGATCCACATGGTCGAGGAGACCGCCCGGCACGCCGGTCACATGGATGCGATCCGCGAGCTGCTCGACGGCGAAAAGGGTTACTACTGAGCCCCATGCGCCGAGCGCTGCCGCTGAGCCCTACTGGGCATCCTTCGGGGCCGCGAGAGTCTGGACCCACCAAGGTCCGTCGGACCGGAGGTTCACCCCCACGCCCATCTCCGTGAAACGGCAGTTCAGAAGGTTGGCGCGGTGCTCGGGGCTGCGCATCCAGTCGGCCACGACAGCTGATGGGTCATCAGGCCCTCGGTGGATGTTCTCCGCCCATCGGTTCCAGTCGTAGCCGACCGCCTTCATCCGGTCCCCGCCGTCGCGACCGTCCGGGCCGACGTGTTCGTAGTAACGGCGGACCGCCATGTCGTCGGCATGGGCCGACGCCGCAGTCTGCAACTGCTCGTCCAGGATCAGTCGCGGACAACCGGCCTTGACTCGTTCCGCATTCACCAGGGCGGTGATCCGCGCCTGCGGAGTGGTGGCGGCACGTCCGATGGCCGGCGGCAGTGCCGTGGCGGTGTGCGCAGGGCTCGAGCCGACGTCGGCATCGGAGTCGGAGCCCCGGTCAGCTCCCGTACCGGCCGCACTACCCCTGTCGCCTGCTGAGCCGAGGATCAACTCCCCCGCGACCACGGCGGCGATCAACGTCATGGCCGCCGCCAGAGCCAGAGAAGCCCGCGACGGCCACAACCTGCGGCCGTTCCAGCCCAATTGCATGACCCGGTCTCCTTCCACGACACCGAACTGCCCGGGACGGGCGATGCGCGACGCGAGCGCAGTCGAGGCAGAGGTTTCCACAGTCGCCGGGAAGATCCGGCTCACCGCGCCCGCCGCTGAGCACATCGGGCGACATCGCGGATCACGACCGGCTGCGGCTGTCACGGTGAGTGACGCTTCGGGATGCGGTTGCGGCCCGACACTGGTTCGCTGGTCGGGCCCGCTCTCCCGAACTACCGCAAGGAGCGATGATCATGAGCGTTGCAGGTGAGTCCGGCGGCCGTGCCCGCCAGATGCGTGAGAAGGCACAGGAGCTGAAGCAGGCCGCGGAGCGCGCCACCGACCCCCAGGAGCGTCAGCGCCTGGAGGAGAAGGCCAAGCGGCTGCAGTCGCAGAGCGAGCAGGAGAGCAGCATGGGCGGCGGCGACATCTACCCGCCGAAGTAGCCCCGTTCGACGGTCTGCGGCCGCAACGCGGCAGCCGACCGCCACTGCCCGGCCGGTCGGGTCCCGGCTCCCCCAGGGGGAGTTGGTTCCGCACCGGCCGGGCAGTGCTGTGCCGGGCCCTGTCGTGCCAGTCGTCCCGGGCGTCACCGGGTCGGCCCCCGCCCCCCCGTGGCGCGGGGGGGTAACCAGCGGGGCCCAGGGCCAGGGGTCAGGGGGGGGTTCGAAAGAAGGGGCAGTTGGTTTCTTTTAAGCCCCCAGGGGGCCAAACGCG
>NZ_JBVHTA010000022.1:0-115928 GCF_055566095.1 Streptomyces sp. NPDC027962 | reverse complement strand
TTCCTCCCCTCCCCCCCCCCCCTCCCCCCCCCACCACCCCCCCCCCCCCCCCCCCCCCCCCCCCCCCCCCCCCCCCCCCCCCCCCCCCCCGGCGCCGGGCTCAGTAGAGCTTCGCGACGGCGATGCCGGTCGTCTTCCTGAAGCCCTCGAGCGGCCAACCGTCGAGGTCACCCATCTGGCCCCGTTCGACGACGGTCACCGCCCGGCCGTCACGGCCGACCGAGCAGAGGGCGATGTCGGTGGAGCCGACGTCGGGCTGCGAGGTGTCGAGGCTGTAGACGTACGGGCGCAGGCCGACGTGCCGCCGCCACCGACCGAGGCCGATGCCGAGTCGTGGGCCGGGCCACTGCGCGCACGGCACGGCGCCGAGACGGGGGTGCGGATCACACTGCAGGGCACGGGCCAGGAGACGGTGGTGCTGGAATCGTTGCAGGTGCGTGTGACCGCGCGCCGGGCTCCGGAGGGGCGCAATGGGTACCGCATGGGATTCCGGCTGCGGCAGGTCGCTCACGCCGCGGCTGTTCGATGTGTCTGGACATGCCCCGCCCCGTCGCCCACGCCAAGGCGGGCAACGACGCCGGGGAGCCGATTCCGGCCGTCTCGTTCCCGTACCGGATCTCGGCCACCGATCCCGAGGTGCTGCTGGTCACCGGCCGTACGGTCGCGTGCGACGGTGACTGGTAGCTGCCACTGCGGTGGTCCGGCGGGGGCAGGTCGGGCACCGTACGGATCGACGACGACGGCCGGCCGTTCCGAACGAGCGCTCTGGGCGACGGTGACGTGTACGGCTACGACTGCAACGCGGGCGCTGGGTTTCGTCCTCGCTCACCACACGCAAACACTGAGTGGCGGCAATCTCAGTGCATTTCGAATTGTCCGACATCGGGCATCGTTGTGTCGGCGACCGAAACCGGCTGTCTCCATGGGGGTTTGGGAACGTCCGACCGGGCAACCCGCTGTGTCGAGGCATCTATGACACAGACTTCAGAGAACTCGAAGAACTCGGACAAGAATCAAAACCAGCAGGGCAGTCGGCCCGTCCGTTCGGTGGACGTGCTGCGCGCGGCGAGCGCGGAGCTCACCGAACTGACCGGGATGACGGCGGAGACGGTGTCGTCGTTCGCAAGGACGGAGGACGGCTGGCGGCTCGTGGTCGAAGTACTCGAGCTGGCCCGTGTCCCCGACACAGCGAGTCTCCTCGCCTCTTACGAGGTCGAGGTGGACACGGAAGGCCAACTGACCTCGTACCGGCGGGCACGGCGTTATGAGCGCGGGCGGGCAGATCGTCCGTCCACGGGCGGGGCCTGAACCCCGGCCCTGAACCCCGGACCTGAGCCCAGGTTCTGAACCCGGGCATTGAAACCGGCCCACACGTCCGCCCGTTCCGTTGAAACGGATGACGGGCGGAGCACGCCACCCACCGTATGACACAGGGAGGGCATCACCGTAATGACTGTTGTCCCGGCACAGCAGAGCACGGCCGGCCGCGGCGGATCCAGCGGACTGTACGACGTGCTGGAACTGATTCTCGACCGCGGCCTGGTGATCGACGCCTTCGTGCGCGTCTCACTGGTCGGCATCGAGATCCTGAAAATCGACGTAAGGGTCGTCGTCGCCAGCGTCGACACATATCTGCGGTTCGCGGAGGCGTGCAACCGGCTCGATCTGGAGGCCGGCCCCCGCAAGGACCCCGGACTTCCCGACCTCGTAGGCCAGATCACCGAGTCGGGCGCCCGCGGCAAGTCCAAAGGCGTGATCGCCGGAGCCGCACAGAGTATCTCGGAGGCCTTCGGCGGAGGCGATGACGAGGAGAAGAAGGAGAAGGAGTCCGCGCCGCGCACCCGGCGCAGCAGCAGCTCCCGTCGTAAGGAGGAGCAGGAGTGAGCACGTACGTCTATGGAATCACCCGCAACGCCCCCGATGCGAACCTCGATGCGTATCTCTCCTCGCGGCCGTCCGGCGTGGGCGAGCCCCCGCAGCCTGTGCGGGTGGTCGGCAAGGGCAGACTCGCCGCGCTCGTCAGCGACGCGCCCGAGAATCTGCGGCCCAAGCGGCGGGATCTGCTCGCGCATCAGAACGTGCTGACCGAGGCGGGCGCGGCGGGACCCGTGCTGCCGCTCAGGTTCGGTGGCGTGTCGCCCGACGACGGGGCGGTCACCGCCGTGCTGGCGGAGCGTCAGGAGCACTACCTCGAGCGGCTCGACGCGGTGGACGGCAAGGCCGAGTTCAATGTAAAGGCCGACCACGACGAGGAGGCGGTTCTGCACCGTGTGCTCGCCGACGATCCGGATCTGCGTGCCATGGGCGTCGCCCAGCAGAACGCCGGCGGCGGGAGTCACGAGGACAAGCTCCGGTTGGGCGAGTTGATTGTCGCGGCTGTGCGGCGGCGGGAGGAGCTGGACCGCGCCGAGGTGCACCAGGCGCTCTCGTCCGCCGCGGTGGACTCCGCGCCCGGCCCGGACGGTTCCGGCCGCGTCGCGAACCTGTCCTACCTGGTGGAACGCGACCAGGCCGAGAACTTCCTGACGGCCGTCGCCGACTTCCAGCAGGCGAACCCCCAACTTCGGTTGCAGGTCAGTGGACCGCTGCCGCCGTACAGCTTCGTGGAGTGATGTGATGGGCCTGCTGGGAGAGCTGCTTCTCCTGCCCGTCGCACCGGTCCGCGGCACCGCGTGGGTGCTGCAGCAGGTCGTGTCGGAGGCGGAGCGTCAGTACTACGACCCCGCTGCCGTGCAGCGTGAACTCGCCGAGCTCGTCGAGCGGTTCGAAGCGGGAGAGATCGAAGAAGACGAGTTCGACCGCCGCGAGGACGAGCTGCTGGAGCGTCTGGCGATGAGGGGTGATCCGCGATGACCACTGCGACCGGCCGGTTCCCCGGCCCCTACGACTCCGGTGGCGGGGCCGATCTCGCGGACATTCTCGAGCGGGTCCTCGACAAGGGCATCGTCATCGCCGGCGACATCCGCATCAATCTTCTCGACATCGAGTTGCTCACCATCAAGCTGCGGTTGATCGTAGCCTCGGTGGACAAGGCCAAGGAGATGGGCATCGACTGGTGGGAGGACGACCCGGCACTCTCTTCCGGCGCCCGCAGGCGCGAACTCGAGGAGAAGAACGCCGAACTGGAACGCAAGATCGCCGAGCTGCAGTCCGCCGTGTCCTCCGCGGAGCGCGGCCTTGCCCGGGAGAACGAACCCCAGCGCCATCACCGGGATCAGGCATGAATCAACTGTTCTATGTGTACGCGGTGGCCCGGCCCGTCGGCGACGCGGCGACCTTCGCGGCAGCGGGCGTCGGCGGCGCTCCGGCGCGGTTCGTCGAGCACCGCGCTCTGGCCGCCGTGGTGAGCCACGTGCGGGTCGAGGACTTCGAGGAAGCGCCACTGCGCGAGCACCTGGAGGATCTCGCCTGGCTGGCGGACACGGCCCGCGCGCACGAGTCGGTGGTCGGCGCCGTCAGCGGCATCACGAGTGTGGTGCCGCTGCGGCTGGCCACCGTGTGCCGCGACGAGAGCGGGGTGCGCCGGTTGCTCGACGAGGGGCACGACCGCTTCACGGCGAGCCTCGCCAGGCTCGACGGCAGGGTCGAATGGGGCGTGAAACTGTACGCCGACCCCGATACGGAACCAGAACCGGAGCCGTCCGCCGCTCCCGCACGCCCGGAGGTGGCATCTTCCGGCCGCGACTATCTGCGGCGGCGGCTGCGGAGCCGGCAGACCCGGGAGAAGAGCTGGGCGCACGCGGATGCTCTCGCGCAGCGACTGCACGCGGAGCTGGCCCGGTGCGCGGAGGGGCAACGGCTGCATCGGCCGCAGAGCGGCCAGTTGGCCCAAGCGCCCGGCGTCAACGTCCTCAACGCCGCGTTCCTCGTGCGGCGCGAGGAGAGCGACGCCTTCGTCGGGCTCTTCGAGCAACTCGCCCCGCAGGAGGCGGGCGTTCGTGCCGAACTGACCGGCCCGTGGGCGCCGTACTCCTTCGCCGACGAGCCTGAACGGCAGCAGCGGGACAGCCGGGAGCAGCAGGGAGTACGCGAGGGACGGACAGGGACATGACCGTGGCCGACGACACCTCGCCCCTCGCCCGTCGGGAGCTCGCCCTCGTCGACCTGCTGGACAGACTGCTCGCCGGCGGCGTGGTCATCGCGGGGGACATCACGCTGCGGATCGCGGACGTGGATCTCGTACGGATCGACCTGAAGGCACTGATCACTTCGGTCGGTCCCCGGGTGCCCTCACCGTGGTCTTCGTGGGAGGAGGACGGATGAGCGGGACGGCGCGCCGCCGGGTGGAGCTCGACCCGGACACCGTGGAGCGCGACCTCGCCAGACTGGTGCTGACGGTGGTCGAACTGCTGCGGCAGCTGATGGAGCGGCAGGCCCTGCGGCGGGTCGACACCGGAGAGCTCACCGAGGACCAGGAGGAACGCATCGGCATGACGCTGATGCTGCTCGAGGACCGGATGGACGTGCTGCGGGACAAGTTCGGCCTGGAGCCGGGCGACCTGAACATCGACCTCGGCCCTCTGGGCCCCCTTCTCCCCCGCGGCGGATGAAGGCCGGCCGGTGGCCGACGGGTCATCAGTTCCGTGTCCCGCAGCGTCCGCGTGCGGCGCTCACGTCAGCAGGAACGCCATGGCCGTGGCAGCGCCGACGCCGGAACCGGCGGCGGTCCGGGCGACGGAGTGGTGGCTGAGCGCGACGCGTGACCAGCACACGGCGAGGACGAAGACGTACGCGGTGATCCACCACGGGGTGTGCACGGTCGCGAGCAGTGCCGTGACGGCGGAGGCGACCGCCGAGTCGACGCTGATCTTCCAGGCGCTGTTCACCACGAGGAGAACGACGGTCATCACCCACAGTGCCGGAATCGCGAGGAGATTGCCGGCGGGGGCGTTCCCGAGGACCATCACCAGGGAGCGGAGACCGATGGAGCCGAGGATCACGATGAAGATCGGGGCGCGCTGTCCGCGGTCCACGACATGCGGGTCGCCCCAGGTGCCCCTCTCCGGCGTTCCCGCTCGATGCAGGCGGCGGGAACGATTCCCGCGCACAGCGTCCAGCAGGCCCCACGGAAGACCCGTCCAGTTGCCGGCCGCGGCGAATCCCAGGCCGAGCATGCCGGCGAGCAGGACGTTTGCGGGGCCGCAGCACATCCGCGATCCACCGGGCGACGTCGGTGGTCTTCTGCGTGGCGCCGGCGGACGTGCCGGTTCCTTCAGGGCGGGGGCGGGAGGCCGTCTGCCGTCACAGCCGGCGGCCAGGATCGTAACCGCCGCCCCGGTGCCGTATCGGCTCCGGTCAGGGCAGCGGCGACACGCGCAGGCGCCGCCTGCTCACGCCTCCTGAGGCCCGACCCGCTGCAGACGCGGTAGGCCGCGAGCTGCGAAATCCGAACTGTTGATTCGGAAGATTTCGGGCACTCGACCGCTATGAACAGTCACACCCCGGATCCCGACCCGAGGAACACATCCGGCATCCCCCCAGGCAGCGGCGTGCCACCGGGCGAGACGCCGCCCGGTGAGGGCAGTACCGGCTCCGAGACCGGCCCGCGCGGTGACCTGTCCCGCGGCTGGGCCAAGGGGCCGCTGATCGCCATCGGAATCGTCGTCGCGCTCTTCGCAGCGTTCTTCCTCGCCTATGCCCTGATCATGATCCTTTGACGGGCGCCCCGCGCGCCCCGCCGGGTCCGGTACTCCGCGATGCTGCGCCCGAGCACGCCCGAAGACTCCCCAGAAAGGTAAGACGCCATGTCCGACGAAGCAGCTCAGCGTGACCAGGCGCGGGGTGACGACGTCTACCAGCCGGAGAACTCCGACGTGCAGAACCGCCCGAGCGGTGATCTCGACCTGGAGAACGTCATCGGCGAGCGCGGGCTGGACGACACGATGGCGGAGGGGTACTCACCGCCGGAGCGTCCGCTGGGCGTGGAGAAGTACGGCACCACCGGGGAGGAGCAGATGCGCGGCGAGACGCTCGACCAGCGCCTCGCCCAGGAGGACCCGGACGTGGAGGTGCCCGACGGCAACGGCATCGGCGATCTGGTGGACGGCGACGGCGAGCCGGTCGACAAGGAGGCGGGGGAGACGCGGGCGGGGCGTCTCACTGCCGCGTACGACCCCGCCCCCAGGCGGCCCAGCGACGTGGTGGCCGTTGACGTGGGCATCGACGGCGGTGCCGCCTCGGCCGAGGAGGCCGCGATGCACGTCACCTACGACACGGACATGGAGGACCGGTAGTCGGCGCCGTGGTCCTCGCCGGAATCCTCCGACGACGCAGCGCCTGACCAGCGACGGAAGGTGCGAGGCATGCTTTTCCACGACCGCAGGGAGGCGGGCCGGGAACTCGCCGGCCATCTCGCCCGGCGCATGGACGAAGGAACGCTCGCCAGCCCCTTCGTGCTGGCGCTGCCCCGCGGCGGCGTACCGGTCGGCGACGAGATCGCCAGAGCTCTCGGCGCGCCACTGGACGTCATGGTGGCGCGGAAGATCGGCGCGCCCTACAACCCCGAGGTGGGCATCGGCGCGCTGGCCGGCGAGGGGCCTCCGCTGTTCGACGAGCGCTCGCTCGCCATGCTCGACCTGACGGCCGACCGGCTGGCTCCGCAGGTCGCCAGGGAGCGCACGGAGATGCACCGGCGCGAGGATCTCTACCGCGGAGGACGCCCCGCCCCGGAGGTGAGCGGCAGGACGGTCGTCGTCGTGGACGACGGACTGGCGACGGGCGTAACGGCCCGTGCGGCGCTGCGCGCGGTCCGCGGCATGGGGCCCGGCAGGCTGCTGCTCGCCGTTCCGGTGGGTTCGCGGGAAGCCGCCGACGCGCTCGCCGCGGAGGCGGACGAAGTGCTGTGTCCCCACCGGCCGCCGCTGTTCCACTCGGTGGGGCAGTGGTACGAGGACTTCGACCAGGTCGGTGACGAGGAAGTAGTCGCCATACTGCGGGGATACGCCGCAGCTCGCTGATGGCGCAGGGCGGTACGGGAAACGAAGGAGCGGGGCGGTTCAAGTAACAGGCCCACGGTCGCGGGCTTGTTCCCGTATGCCAGGTTGTCAAACGCGCCCTTGGACACGGACTTCGGGGACATTGCCCCCATCCGGCCCGCAACGCCCGCCCGGCGGGGATTTCTGATCCCCCCGAATTCATCAAAGGCCTTGGGCATCATCATCTGCATTGGCATGCTTGAGCGACCCGCGGTCCGGTTGGGCGCATGATGGTCCACGCCCCTGCTTTGCGCGGTTCGCCCAGCTCATGGCGGAGGTGTAGAAAGAGCTTATGGCCGGACGCTACGGCCGCCCGCGCTCGGTTCTTCGGATGCGAACTGTCGCAGGTCAGGTCTTTCTCCTGCAGGTGGCGATCGTGGTGTTGCTCGTCGCCGCGGCCATGGCGGCGCTGGTGTTCCAGTCACGCGCCGACAGCGAGCGCGAGGCCCGCAACCGGTCGGTCGCCGTGGCCGAGACCTTCGCCCACTCCCCCGGGATCGAGGAGGCGCTGGCAAGTCCGGATCCCACCGCGGTGCTTCAGCCGAAGGCCGAAGTCGCCCGTAAGCGTTCCGGTGTGGACTTCATCGTCGTGATGAGCACCGAGGGCATCCGCTACACGCACCCGCTGACGGACCGGATCGGGAAGAAGTTCGTCGGCAATCTCGCCCCGGCCCAGGACGGCAAGGTCATCACCGAGAAGATCATCGGCACGATCGGGCCGCTCGTCCAGGCCGTCGTCCCGGTCACCGACAGCAAGGGAACGGTGGTGGGCCTGGTCTCGGCCGGCATCACCATCGAACGCGTGAGCGGTGTGGTGGAGGAGCAGTTTCCTCTGCTGTTCGGCGCTGCGGGCGGCGTGCTGCTGCTGACCACGGGGGGCACGGCGCTGGTGAGCAGCAGGCTGCGCCGCCAGACGCATGGGCTCGGCCCCGCCGAGATGACCCGGATGTACGAACATCACGACGCTGTGCTGCATGCGGTGCGCGAGGGGGTCATCATCGTGAGCGGCGACGGCCTGCTGCTGCTCGCCAACGACGAGGCGCGCAGGCTGCTGGACCTGCCGCCGGACGTGGACGGCTCCCCGGTCAACGAACTGGGTCTCGATCCGCTCACGTCGCATCTGCTGTCCTCCGGAAGGAACGTGACGGACGAGGTGTTCCCCGTGGGGGAGCGTCTGATCGCCGTCAACCAGCGCTCGACGGACCAGCACGGCGGGCCGCCGGGCAGCGTCGCCACCCTGCGGGACACCACGGAGTTGCGGTCCCTGACCGGTCGTGCCGATATTGCACGGGGGCGGCTCAGGCTCCTGTACGACGCGGGCACGGAGATCGGCACCACCCTCGATGTGGTGCGCACGTGCGAGGAGCTCGCCGAGTTCGCCGTGTCCCGGTTCGCCGACTTCGCGACCGTGGACCTGGTGGAGGCCGTGCTGCGCGGCGAGGAGCCGACCGCCGCGGGCGCCGACACCGACATGCGGCGTACGGCGTTCGCCGGCCCGGCGGAGACGGCGCTCTACCCGCTGGGGCAGGTGATCCGCTTCGTGCCGACCACGCCGATGGGTACCGGTCTCGGCAGGGGCGAGGCGGTCCTGCAGGCGGATCTCACGGCCCTCGGAGGGTGGCAGGAGCAGGATCCGGTACGGGCGCACAAGCTGCTCGAGTACGGAATCCACTCCATGATCGCGGTTCCGCTCCGGGCTCGAGGCGTGGTTCTGGGCGTGGCCATGTTCTGGCGTGCGCAGCACCCGGAGCCGTTCGAGGAGGAGGATCTTTCGCTCGCGGAGGAGCTGGTCGCCCGCGCCGCGGTCAGCGTCGACAACGCCCGCCGCTACTCGCGTGAGCACACGATGGCGGTCACGCTGCAGCGCAGCCTCCTCCCGCGGACTCTGCCGGAGCAGAACGCCCTCGACGTCGCCTACCGCTACCGCCCCGCGCTGGCCGGACTCGGCGGGCTGGGCGGCGTGGGCGGGGACTGGTTCGACATCATCCCGCTGCCCGGGGCCCGGGTGGCGCTCGTCGTCGGGGATGTCGTGGGCCATGGGCTGCACGCCGCCGCGACCATGGGCCGGCTGCGTACCGCGGTCCACAACTTCTCCAGCCTGGACCTGCCGCCCGACGAGCTGATGTTCCACCTCGACGAGCTGGTGGCACGCATCGACCAGGACGAGACCGACGACGCTGCGGACGCCGGCGTCACTGGCGCCACCTGCATCTACGCTATCTACGACGCGGTGTCGGGGACCTGCAGCATGGCTAGGGCCGGTCATCTGCAGCCGGTCGTCGTGCACCCGGACGGCACGGCCGAATTCCCGGACGTGCCCGGTGGGCCGCCGCTGGGTCTGGGCGGTCTGCCGTTCGAGACGCTCGAAGTGCGGCTGCTGGAGGACAGCCGCCTGGTGCTCTACACGGACGGC
Organism: Streptomyces sp. NPDC027962; assembly: GCF_055566095.1. Classification (NCBI taxonomy): domain Bacteria; kingdom Bacillati; phylum Actinomycetota; class Actinomycetes; order Kitasatosporales; family Streptomycetaceae; genus Streptomyces; species Streptomyces sp. NPDC027962. Next base: position 106,541 of record NZ_JBVHTA010000022.1, on the reverse strand, counting down.
CTCGTCGAGGACCGGGAGCGGGAGATCGACGAGGGCCTGGAGCTGCTGCGCCGCACTCTGGCCGAGCATGCCGGTTCCGACCCCGAGGAGACGTGTGAGGCGGTGCTCGGCGCGCTCGTGCCCGAGAATCCCCGCGACGACATCGCGCTGCTCGTGGGACGTACGCGTGTGCTGGACTCGGGCCAGGTCGCGGAGTGGGACGTGCCGCCGGACCCGTCGGCGGTGCGGCGGGTACGGGCCGCGGTGGCGGAGAAGCTCGCGGAGTGGGGTCTGGACGAGGAGGCCTTCACCACGGAGCTGATCCTGAGCGAGCTGGTCACCAACTCGATCCGTTACGCCTCCGGAGAGATCCGGGTGCGGCTCATCCGCGACAGGGCGCTGATCTGCGAGGTCTCCGACCAGAGCAGTACATCGCCACATCTGCGGCAGGCGGCCATCACGGACGAGGGGGGCCGCGGGCTGTTCCTGGTCGCCCAGTTCGCCGAACGCTGGGGGACGCGGTACACGGCTGACGGGAAGGTCATCTGGACGGAACAGCCCCTGCCCGCCGAGCCGCCGCCTGCTCGGGCGCCCGACCCCGTCGAATGACGTGCGTCCCGCGGGCGGCGGGACACGCACGTGCGACGGCTCAGCTCCGGCCGGCCCGGAAGCGGCGGTGGAGTTCGTGCACCTGCTCTGCGAGCTCCGGCACCGGTCCGGCCATCTCGAGGCCGGGGACGACGTCCTGGTCGGCAGGGCGGCCACCGGGGACGGCCCGACTCCCAGGTCGGCGAGCCAGCCGCCGAGCTGTACGGAGGAGACGGCGTACACGATGCGTCCGAGGCCGACCCAGCCGTGCGCGGCGCTGCGCTCCGGTGCTCGGCATGGCCGCTCCCTTCACCCTTCACCCGGCTGCTGCGCGCCGGCAGGCACCGACCCGCTTTGTCAGGTTACGCCGCATTTCTGGGCGTCGGGAACTCGCCGGGAGATCGGCAGGGTGGCGAGGGGGCAGGCATGTGACCTGCGAACGGCTGTACAGCGTGAGGGACTTGGACGGATACCGTCGCCGGTCACCGGTCTCCGGTCTCCGGGTGCCGGTCACCGAGGACGACATCGCGGCGGACTTCACTCGATCGGAAACAGCAGCTCCGGGCGGTCCCACATGACGGCCGGCGGTCGGGCCTCGACCGTGCCGGTGCGATGCGCGCCCACGCTCAGGTAGAAGCCCTCCGCGGGCGGGTGGGCGACGACCCGCACCGCGTCCAGACCGGCCGAGCGGGCCCGGTCGGTCATGTGCTCCACCAAGAGCCGGCCGACGCCCCGCCCCTGGGCGTCGTCGGCGACGAACATGAGGTCCAGCTCCGGAGGCGACAGCACCAGGGCGTAGAAGCCGAGCACCTTTTCGCTCCCGTCCGCGGCAACGAACACGTCGTGGGTCTCGATGTAGTCCGGACCCACCCGGTATCCGGCGATCATCGGGGCGTAGCGCCCCTCATAGGCGCTCGACCCACGCACCAGCCGGGTGAGCCGCTTCGCGTCCCGCGCGACCGCACGCCGGATCCGCGGGGCGTCGGGGCGCATGGGCGGCCGCTGGGGCCCGTCCGCCGATGTAAGGGCTGAACTCATACATGGAGTATGACGCACCACCGGTCCGAACGGGATTCCCCGGCGATGCCGACCGCCGGGTCACGCCACGACGGGGTAGGCCCCCTGGAACTCCAGCCGGGCATCCGCCCCTTCGCCGATACGGGTGAGGACGTCGTCGAGTGCCATGAACTCCTGCCACACCTCCCGGCCGCTCGTCCCGGCCAGGTGTGTGACCAGCAGATCTTCGAGGTCCGGGACCCGCTTGTTCTTCCACACCTTGTCGGCGACCGCGACCACCAGGTCCTCGACACCGGACCCCGTCGGCAGCTGGGACCAGCTTGCGTGGGTCGCCGCGAAGCGGGCCAGGTCGGGGGCGACGCCGTGGTCCAGGAGCAGTTGCCGGCCGACCTCCTCGTGCCGGCCGCCGGCACCTGACAGCTCCGCGGTGTGGACCGCCTTGCCCACGTCATGGGTGGCGGCACCGAAGAGGACTGCCCGCCGGTCGTAGCGCAGCCGCCGGTGGTGTCCGTCCAGCCAGTCGGCCAGCTGGTACGCCACGTCGTGGACGGCGCGCAGATGCGCCGCCAGTCTTGGAGGCGCGGCCAGTTTCCGCAACAGGTCGGCCGCCTCCGGCGGCAGGGGACGCAACGGCGGGTCGCGGGGGTCATGGAGGGCACGGGCCAGCAGGTCGTCAGCGGTCACCGCGACAGATTACGCGCAGACCGGGAAGCGGGCGGGGCTCGCATTCCGCAGCCGGGCCGGTGCGGCCCACGTTCCACTCGACACCCAGGAGTGTGGTGACCTTCTGCACGGCGGGAAGCTTGCAGGCGATCGCCCACCGGGGCGCCCGGGAGCCGGAGCCGGCGGCGGCCTGGTCCTGTGCGAGGTCCGTCTTGATCACGATCCCGTCTGTCCCGAACGGCAAGTCGGGGCGGGCCGCGGCGATCTCCTCGATCCGAGCCTGGATGTCGTCGGCCGTGACCAGGGTGCGCGGCGCGACAGCCGTGCCCGCGGCGGTGTGTGCACGCCGAGCCCGGCGATGTATTCCATGACGCGGCTGTGCGCCCACTCGCCGTCCGCCACTGACAACGCCCCGGACCACGACGCCTGCGGCATATGCCGAAGGCACCACCGGATCGAGTGTTGCCAAACGGCTTACGGCCCCTCGCTCCCTGTGCAACAGTCGTAACCGGTCCCTGTTCCAGACCCTGGCCGTGGCCCGCCTGTATCGGAGTACGACATGCCGTCCCATGTGTTCGCGGACCGTCCCGCACAGCCGCCCGAGCGCGGAACCGTAGACGCACTGATCACCCGGACGCGCAGACTGCGCGGAGACGTCGACGCGGTGCGCCCCGACCCGGAAGTGGCGGAGGACGACCCGCAGGAGCGATGGCGGCGCGCCCTGTGCGACCTGGCGCTCCATCACCTCGATGACCTCGGCGCCCACTTGGGGCAGCTGGCGGACGGACTCCCGCAGGAGACGGCGGAGGAGATCGCCGACGAACTCGCCGAGTACGAGGCGGACCGCGCCGCGGACGGCACCGGCTCGCTGCTCACCCGCGTCGGCAGCGCCGAATGGAACCTCCTCACCGACGAGGTCAGGTGGTCCGACGAGCTGTTCCGCATCCTGGGCCGTGACCCCAGAAGCGGACCGATGTCCCTGGACGAGATGCCCTCCCTCGTCTTCGCGGAGGACCAGCCGCTGCTGACCGCGATGGTGACGGACTGTCTGGTCGACGGCCGGCCCATCGACGGCGAGTTCCGTCTTGTGCGGCCCGACGGGCGCGTCCGCACCGTGCACATGATGGGCGAGCCCGTGCTCGACGCCGACGGGTCCACCGCGGCCATGTGGGCCGTTCTACGGGACGTCAGCGAGCTGCGCCGCAGCCAGCGGGCGGTGCGGGAGACCCGGGACTGGCTGCAGCGGCAGCAGCACATGGAGCAGACGGAGCGACGGCTCGCGGTCGAAATGCAGGAAGCCGTGCTGCCCCCGTGGCGCGGATCGCTGCAGTTCCCGCACGACGGCCGGACCTCACTGGACGTCGCGGCGCACTACCTCCCTTCCGCGAGCGACGCGCTCATCGGTGGCGACTGGTACGACGCCCTGCAACTGCCCGCCGGCGACTCACTTCTGAGCGTCGGCGACCTGACCGGCCACGGGGTGTCCGCGACCTCCGCCATGGCGATGCTGCTGGGTGCTCTGCGCGGGATGGCCGTGGCGGGCATCCGGCCGGGTCCGCTGATGATGCACCTCAACCAACTGCTCGAGACGGCTCCGCAGCCCGCTCTGGGCAGTGCGGTGTGCTGCCGCTACGCGCCCGGGACCAGGACACTCTCGTGGGCGCAGGCCGGACACCCTTCCCCGCTGCTGTTCCGCGACGGGGCAGGGCAGGCGCTCACGGCGCCGGACGGCGTGCTGCTCGGTGCCACCAGCGGAGCGGCCTACGAGCAGGCCGAACTGACCCTGCAGCCCGGTGATCTGCTGGTCCTGCACACCGACGGGCTGACACGCACGAGCGCGACGTCCGACGGCGGTGCGGACCGACTGACAGCTTTGGCAGCGCGGTTCGCCCGTGCCAGGGATGCTCAGGAATGCGTCCGTGTGATCGTCGAGGAGTTCGGTGAGCAGGAGCGTGAGGGCAACGCCTGTGTGATGGTGGCGAGGGTCACCGCCTGACCCCGCGCGAGTCGGTCCGAGGCAGTGTGTCGGTACGAAAGGCGTCGGTACGAAAGCCGGGTACAGGTACGAAACCCGGTGTCGAGTCCGAACCCTCTGTCGTGCGGAGCCACAGCCCCGGAGGGCTGCTAGGGCGTGTTTCGAAAGTGGCGCCGTCCGCCCGCAGGGCGGGGCTCGCGGCGTCTGGTGCGTGCAATCGCAAGGCGGAGGATCATCCTCGTACTGGACGTACTTGGATGACTCCGACAACGCAGCGAGTGTGCGTGCCAGGCGTCGTGGGCCAGGCGGGACTTTCGAAACACGCCCTAGTGCTGGGCTCTGCGCATCTTCGTCGAAGGACTGCGGGGCATCGCGACCTCGATCTCCTCCCGCAGGTCCTCGATCTTGTCGTAGCCGGCGTACTGCCCGGTCAGCCGATACATCTCCCGCAGCCTGTCCCAGGTCCGGTGCGAGGAGGTCTCCCCCATCGACACCAGCGCGAGCCGGGCGTAACGGTCGGCCTGTTCGGGGTCGTCCGCGATGAAGCACGCGGAGGCCAGCGAGATGTAGTCGAAGATCTTCGAACGCTGCCTGCCGCCCTCGCGCAGCTGAAGCGCCTGCTTGGCGTGGTTCTGCGCGATGCTCGCGGCCGAGGGGTCGTGGTCGGCGAGTGTGCGGTACGCCAGGGCCTGCATGCCGTGGAGGTCCGCCTCGTCGAACATCTGCATCCAACTGGGCGGCGGCACATCCCCCTTGTCGGAGACGAACAGCTCTTCGGCCTCGCCGAGCGTGCGGCGCATGGCCTGGCCGCGGCCCATGGAGGCCTGCGCCCAGGCCTCGATGGTGTGCAGCATCGCCCGGGTACGGGGCAGGGTCTGCTCCCCGGATCCGGACTTGGCGAGCTTCATGAGGTCCAGCGCGTCGTCGGGACGGCCGAGGTGGACCATCTGGCGCGCAGCCCGGGAGAGGGCCTCGCCCGCGCGAGGGCGGTCGCCGCCCTCGCGGGCCGCGTGTGCGGCGATGACGAAGTACTTCTGGGCCGTCGGCTCGAGGCCGACGTCGTGCGACATCCAGCCCGCGAGGACGGCCAGGTTGGCGGCAACGCCCCACAGGCGCCGCTGGAGGTGGTCGGGGTGGCGGTAGGCGAGCATGCCGCCGACCTCGTTGAGCTGTCCCACCACTGCCTTGCGCTGCAGGCCGCCGCCGCGGGCAGCGTCCCAGGCGCGGAACACCTCGACGGAACGCTCCAGCGCCTCGATCTCCTGCGACCCGATGGGGGCCGCTTCGTAACGGTCGTACCCAGCGGGGTCGGCGTGCAGGGGATCGGAGGTGCGGACGGCATCCTGGGAGATCGCCGGATCGGTCTTGAGCCAGTCGTGCATGGCGCTGCTGAGTGCTGAGCCCGCGGCGAGTGCCGCGCCCGCGCCCACCAGGCCGCGTCGGTTGAGCATGAGGTCCATTCCCGTGAATTCGGTGAGGACCGCCGCCGTACGGTCGGGCGCCCAGGGCAGACCGTCAGGGTTGTCTGCGCCCTGGACGTCCCGCCGTCTTCCCGCTCGCCCGCTTCGTGCGAACCCGAGGTCCTCGATGGTCACGACACGACCGAGTCGCTCGGTGAACAGAGCTGCCAGCACCTTGGGCACGGGATCGCGCGGGGTCTCCCCCAAGTCGATCCAGCGCCGCACCCGCGAGGTGTCGGTCGCCAGCTGCGGGTGGCCCATGGCCGCCGCCTGCCGGTTCACGAGTCTTGCGAGTTCGCCCTTGGACCAGCCGGCCAGGCCGAAGAGGTCGCTCAGGCGGGTGTTGGGTTCTCTGCTCACGTCAAGCCCCCAGGTTCTCGGCTGAGTTGACAGTAACCCGCTGTCATGGGGCGGGCGACTATTCGCCAGGGTTCGCCAGGGTCCGCCAGATGGTCTGCCACCCGCGACGCGGTGTCAGGTAGGAACGCGCCACCTCGCCCCGTCTGCCGGGGCACATTCCCCAGGGTGTTTCCTCTGGCATATGGGGCGGGGCGCGCACGCAACTTGTCGGCACACGAAGGGATCTGTATCTCCCATGTACACAGCATCGTCCTCCGTGTCCGCCCCGCCCCGGCTGCAGCAGCGCACCGCGTTCCCGGCCGGCACCGGACCGTATCTGGACCCCACTCACGCCGGCCGGGCTCGAAGGCCGGCCGGCGTGGTCGGCCAGCCCCTCAGCGGGAGAATCGACTTGTCCGGTCCCCAGGGCGCACAGCTGCGCAAGGCTGTGGCGTCGGTGCACCGGATCTGCCCGGAGTTCAATCCGGTGCAGGTGCTGCGCCGCAGCGGACGATCCGTCCTGATCGTGGGCACGACGGGGCGTACCACAGCGGTTGCCAAATGCTTACTGGACCACTCGCCGGCATGGGCCGAGCGGCTGCGGCACGAAATAGCTTCGTACCGCGCTTTCGTACGGCACCGCCCACCGGTCCGGGTCCCGCGGCTCATCGCCGCGGACCCGGAGAACTGCACCCTGGTGATCGAGCGGATGCCCGGAAGGGCCGCGGCACTGACCCGACACCCGCAGGAGGCGCCCCCGCGCGCGGACGTGCGGGCGGCGCTGGGCGCGATCGCCCGGCTCAACACCTGGCGGCCACCGGCGGGGATGTTCGACGCCCCGCTCGACTACGGCTCCCGGATCTCGCGGTACCACGAGCTGGGGCTGTTCACCGACCGGGACCTCGGTGACCTGCAGAAGCTGCTGCACGGTCTGGCGCAGGCCGGAGGCCGGCACGGCATGGGGCAGTTCTGTCACGGTGACGCGCTGCTCTCCAACATCCTGCTGTCGCCGACGGGTCCTGTGCTCGTCGACTGGGAGCACGCCGGCTGGTATCTGCCTGGCTACGACCTAGCGACGCTGTGGGCGGTGCTGGGCGACGCTCCGGTGGCGCGCCGTCAGATCAGCCAGCTGGCACAGCAGTCGGGCACCGCCGCCAGGGACGCCTTCCTGGTGAACCTGATGCTGGTGCTCACTCGGGAGATCCGTACGTACGAGACAGCCGTGCAGCGCACGATGCGCGAGGCGTCGCCGGTCTCCGGCGGGCAGACGCAGGGCACCGGTCCGACGGCGGGTGAGGAACAGCGACTGCTCCTGAGGCGGCTGCACGACGACTGCGCAATGGCCCGACGGGCCGTGCGTGCGGCGGTCGGCACACGCTGACCGGCCCGACACAGAGGGGGAAGCGCGCTGCGCGCCCGGTGCCGACACACCCGGCGCGCAGCGCCCTGTGCTCTTTGTCCCGTTCTAGGATCGGCGGCACGTGATCCAGGTCCGGACCGCTGTGGGTGCAGCGCGACGAAAGAGCCCGTATGCAGCCGCCGCATCCCCACGACCTCGCATCGCTCAAGGCATTCATCGAGCGTGAGGTCGTCAGTCTCCGGGCGGATGTGCGGAACAAGACGGACCCGGCGCCCGAGCCCGGTCCGGCCCCAGCCCCCGACACAGCGGGGCAGCCGGTGCAGTGTGCCTACGGCCAGGGCAGCGGGCGGGGGCACGCTCGCCGGGACGCGGGCGAGGACCACGGCCCCTGGGGCTGTGTTCCACGCTGCCCGCCATCCCGGTCTCCGCCGCGCTACTGGCCCCGGTGCGGGACGAGCGGAGTGAGGTCACCGACTTCACCATCCGGGCCGGTAACCACGTCCGTTCGGCTTCGTGGCTCCTCTCTCCGGATCAGCAGGTGGGCGAGCGGTCCACCGCGGCGCGGACCGGCGCCTCCTCGAGCGGACCATCGGCTGCGCTGAGCGATGTCCTGCTGCCGTACACGGACGGGGTGGTGGAGCGACGGGACAACAGGGACATCACCGACGGGATCAACGCGCTGACGCAGTCGCTGACCGCCTGCCGGGGTGTTCTCCGCAGCAGATCGTGGACCGGCTGGCGGAGAAGTCCTCCGTGCGGCCCATGACGACGACGCGTGTCTGCCGGCGGTACAAGTCGACTGAGAGGATCGGACATTGGTCCACGCCACTGACGCGCCGCAGGCCCGGCGCCGCTGTCGCGAAACTCATCGACACGCATGCTGACGTGCAAATTCCTTCGCTCGAAGCGTGATTGACGGATCGTCCGTAAGCCGATACCCATGGGTCGTGTCCCGGCCCGCAGGTCCCGTCGCGCATCACTCGTCACTGGAGGCTGCATTGCAAGGATTCGCTCCCGCACGTCAGAGAAGCGCCCGACGTCGCGCGTGGACGGCCGGTGGCGCGGTGGCGTGCGCCGCCCTGTTGCTTCCCCTGGTTTCTGCCGGGCCGTCCGCCACTGCGGAGCGGGCGTCGGCCGATGGGCTGCAGCGGGACTTCGCCGCGGCGGCCGCCGAGTACCACGTGCCCCAGAGTGTGCTGCTCGGTGTGTCGTATCTGCAGTCCCGCTGGGACGCGCACGGTGGCGCGGCAAGCGTAACCGGCGGTTACGGTCCGATGCATCTGACGGACGCGCGGACCGCGCTGGCGGAGGAGCCCCACCATGCGCACGGGACGGAGGACGCCCGCGGCGACGACAGGCGGCCCGCACGCACGGTGACCGCGGCGGCGCTGCCCGAGCCCGGTGCGCTGCCGCCGCGACTGCGGACGCTGGGGCAGGCGGCGGAGGTCTCCGGTATCGGCTCGGAGCAGCTGCGGGACAACGCCGCGGCCAACGTACGGGGCGGCGCGGCCCTGCTCGCCGCTGCCCAGCGGGAGCTGGGCGTCCCGGCGAGCGAGGACCCGGCGGACTGGTACGGCGCCGTCGCCAGGTTCTCCGGCGCGGACGACGTGGCGACGGCGACGACGTACGCCGACGATGTGTTCGACGTCATCCGCACCGGCCAGTCCCGCACGACGGACAGCGGTCAGCGCGTGGAGCTCACCGCGGACCCGGCGGTTTCACCGAAGCGGTCGCAGGTCCGGCAGCTGGGGCTGCGCACCGCGGACGCGGGCAAGGCCGAGTGCCCGCCAACGGTGGCGTGCGAGTGGGTCCCGGCGCCGTACGAGGAGTTCGGCGAGGGCGACTACGGCAACCACGACAAGGCCGACCGCCCGGCGTCACAGTCGGTCGACTACATCGTCGTCCATGACACGGAGGCGTCCTGGGACACCACTTTGCGCCTGGTGCAGGACCCGACGTATGTGTCCTGGCAGTACTCGCTGCGCTCGTCGGACGGTCACATCGCCCAGCACGTGCCGCTCGACGACGTCGCCTGGCACGCGGGCAACTGGTTCGTGAACGCCAAGTCGGTGGGCCTGGAGCACGAGGGCTTCCTGGTGTCACCGGATGCCTGGTACACGGAGGCGATGTACCGCACGTCGGCTCGGCTGGTGAAGTATCTGGCCAAGCGGTTCGACATTCCGCTGGACCGTCAGCACGTACTGGGCCACGACACCGTGCCGGGCACGACGGCGGCGACGATCCGCGGGATGCACACGGACCCGGGTCCGTACTGGGACTGGGCGCACTACTTCCAGCTCCTCGGCAAGCCGTTCATCCCGCACGGCGGCACACAGAGCACGGTGGTCACCATCCGTCCCGACTACACCGGGCACCAGCCGCTCTACACGGGCTGTGTGAAGGCCGGTGAGGCGTGTATGCCGCACGGTTCGGGTGCAGTGCGGCTGCACACGGCGCCGAGCGAGGACGCTCCGCTCGTCAAGGACGTCGGTCTGCGGCCCGGCGGCCAGGACTCGACGACGGGGGTGAACGACACGGGAGCGCGCGCGTCGACGGGTCAGCAGTACGCGGTGGCCGAGCTCCGGGGCGACTGGACGGCGGTCTGGTACCTGGGCCAGAAGGCCTGGTTCCACAACCCCCGTACGCAGCCCACCGCGGTGGGTGCGCGGGAGCCGGTGCTGACGCCGAGGGAGGGACTCGCGGATGTGCCGGTCTACGGCAGGGCGTACCCGGAGGCCTCCGCGTACCCTGCGGGGGTTCCGGTGCAGGCGGTCTCGCCGCTGCCGTACAAGCTGCTCGCGGGCCAGAAGTACGTGGTCGGTGACCGCGTGCCGGGTGAGTACCTCTACGCGACGACGTTCGACACCGCGGGCCACCAGGTGGTACGGGGTGAGGAGATGTACTACGAGATCCAGTTCGGGCATCGGGTGGCGTTCGTGAAGGCGTCCGATGTCCGGGTGCTGAACTAGGGCCTCTCAGCCGCGGGGTGCCACCGGTCGTGGGGTCCGGTGGCACTCCACCCCTTCCTCCGTTTATGCGACTAATTAGCGTAATGCGTGGGCCGTCTGGGCGAGGGGTAGGGCTGGGCCGTCATGATCCTCCGCGCCCGCGGGCGCGGCTGCTCACGAAAGGCCCTGGCGCACATGGCACAGCCCTTCGTACTGCCGGACTTCTACGTTGCCCATCCGGCACGCCTCAACCCGCATGTCGAGGAGGCACGGCGGCACACCAGAGAATGGGCTCGCCGGATGGGGATGCTGGAGGGGTCCGGCATCTGGGAGGAGAGCGATCTCGAGGCGCACGACTACGCCTTGTTGTGCGCGTACACCCACCCGGACTGCGACGCGGACGCCCTCGGTCTCGTCACCGACTGGTATGTGTGGGTCTTCTTCTTCGACGACCACTTCCTTGAGGTCTTCAAACGCAGCCAGGACCTGGCGGGCGGCAAGGCGTATCTGGACCGGCTGCCGGCGTTCATGCCGATGGACCTCTCGCAGGGAACGCCCGAGCCGACGAATCCGGTCGAGGCCGGACTCGCCGATCTGTGGGCGCGGACGGTGCCGGGCATGTCCCCGGCATGGCGTGCCCGGTTCACGGAGGCCACGGAGAACCTGCTCAACGAGTCGATGTGGGAGCTCGTCAACATCGACGCGGGCCGGGTCGCCAACCCGCTCGAGTACATCGAGATGCGCCGGAAGGTCGGCGGCGCGCCCTGGTCCGCCGGTCTGGTGGAGTACGCCGCCCAGGCGGAGGTGCCCGAGCCGGTCGCCCACTCCCGCCCGCTGCGGGTGCTGCGCGACTCCTTCTCGGACGCCGTCCATCTGCGCAACGACCTGTTCTCGTACCAGCGCGAGGTGGAGGACGAGGGGGAGAACAGCAACGGCGTGCTGGTTCTCGAGCGGTTCCTGCGCTGCTCGACACAGGAGGCGGCCGAAGTGGTCAACGACCTGCTGACATCGCGGGTTCAGCAGTTCGAGAACACCGCGCTCACCGAAATGCCCGCGCTGTGCCTGGAAAAGGGGCTGACGCCGGCGGAGTGTGCAGCGGTAGCCGCCTACACCAAGGGACTTCAGGACTGGCAGTCCGGCGGTCACGAGTGGCACATGCGCTCCAGCCGCTACATGAACGAGGGTGCGCGGGCGGCGGACGCGCCGTCGTCCGTGGCCGGTGTGCTGGGCACGTCGGCGCTCGACATCCGTACCCTGTTCGGCCGTCCGGCTGCCGCACGACTGCGCACGCTGACGCACCGGCCGCGTGCGGTGGGAGGCTCCCTGCTCCCGGAATTCGACCTGCCGTTCCCGTTGTCGCTGAGCCCGCACCTGGACGACGCACGTGCCAAGTCGATCGCCTGGGCGGGCCGTACGGGTCTGTTGAACGACATCTGGGACGAAGCGAAGGTGACGGGTTTCGACCTGGCGCTGTGCGCGGCGGGACTCGATCCCGACGCCACGCCGGAAGAGCTCGAACTCAGCGCCGAGTGGCTGACCTGGGGTACGTACGGCGACGACTACTATCCGATCGTCTTCGGAGCTCCGCGCGATCTGGCGGGCGCCAGGCTCTGCAACGAACGGCTCAAGGCCTGCATGCCGGTGGACGATCCCGAGGCCGGTGCCGCCGAGGCGGTCGCACCTCTGGAGCGCAGCCTCGCCGACCTGTGGGCGCGCACGGCGGGGCCGATGTCGGCGTACGCCCGCCGGTCCTTGCGCAACGCCATCGATGTCATGATCGACAGCTGGTTGTGGGAGTTGCACAACCAGGCCCAGCACCGGGTTCCCGATCCGGTCGACTACATGGAGATGCGCCGGCTGACCTTCGGCTCGGATCTCACGATGAGTCTGTGCCGGCTGCGCCACGAGGGCGAACTCCCGGCCGAGGTGTATGCGAGCGGTCCGGTGCGCGCCCTGGAGAACGCGGCCATGGACTACGCGTGTCTGCTCAACGACCTCTTCTCGTACCAGAAGGAGATCGAGTTCGAGGGCGAAGTACACAACGCGGTCCTGGTGGTGCAGACGTTCTTCGACTGCGACTATCCGACGGCCGCCGCGATGACCGACGATCTGATGCGGTCCAGGCTGCAGCAGTTCCTTCACGTGAAGGAGCATGAACTGCCGCTGGTGTGCGAGGAGTTCGGCCTCGACGGCAAGGCCAGGGCGACACTCGACACGTATGTGGGGGAGCTCGAGGACTGGCTTGCGGGCATCCTCAACTGGCACCGCAAGGTGCGTCGTTACAAGGAGGAGGATCTGCGGGGCGGTGCTGCCCCGCGGCGGCTCGGTGCCCCTGCGGGGCTCGGTACGTCGGCGGCCCGGCTGTCACTGTCGCTGCCGGCTCAGCAGGCGGCGGCCAAGGTGTAGCGCTGCCCGGCCCCGACCGCGAAGCACCCGCTTGCCGGCGCCGGAAGATCGTGGAGCGCAGGGCCGACCGGTGCGGCCCTCCGTGAGGACGATGCGGCGGGCCGCGCCACCTGCCCGGGTGAGGTGAGCACGCCAGAAGTCCGATGACGGATACGACAAGGCGCACAACAAAACTGCCCGGGGAGCGGCCCCGGGCAGTCGGCCGGCGGCAGGCCCTCAGCCCTGCTGGAACAGCTCCGCGGGCAGGGGCTTGAGCAGTGCGTAGAGGTCGTCGGTGATCGGCCGGTCCCAGCTGGCGATCGTGACGAGCACATTGTCGCTGCGGTCGAACTGCACGCAGGAGATGCGGCTTTCCGAGAGCTTCAGCCGGCGCACGATCAGCAGGTTGTCCCCCTGCATGACCGGCGTGTCCTCGACCCCGGTCACATGGACCGGCTCCTCGTTCTCCAGAGCAACGAGCAGCTGACCCACCTCGAAGGGGATCTCCCCCTCCTCCACCTCGCGGGCGGGCGAGCCCTCCGGCAGATTGCCGATGATCATCGCGGGGCCGCGGCCGCCGAACAGGTCGTAGCGGAGGAAGACCCCCTGGCAGCTGCCGTCCGGGGCGGGCAGCAGGCCGGCGCCGAGATTGCCGGGCCAGTCCCCCGGATCCATGGCCAGGACATCGAAGTCCGGGCCCGCGGGTGTGGCGGCGCTGCGGCGGCGGAGGAAGGACATAACCGCAATGGTACGGGTACGGCCCCACTCGTCGGAGCCAGGCCCCGGGCCCTTTGAACGCATCGGCTCCGCTCGCCGTATCCCTGTGAACACCGATGCCCATGGCACCGATGTCCGTGAGGAGCAGTGTCCGCGAGATTCCGTACCGACGTGAGGATCAGTCCATGAACGACCCCACCACTCCTCCCCTTCAGGCCCTCCCGGACGGCGAGGCGGAACTCCGTCTGGTCGTCCGGCTCCACTGGGAGGACGTCGCCGCGCTCGGGCAGGAGGCGGGCCGGCTGGCCGCACAGATGCAACGACCCGTGAGCCTCGACGAGGCCGCGGGGCACCGGCTCCGGACCCGGTCCGCCGGCCGCGCCAAACCGGCGACCGCGCCGCCGCCCGCTCCTGCCGGGAGCCAGCATCTACCGCCGACTGCGTCGTCCGTCTCCTCGCTCACGGCCCGTACACCCGGCGAGCACGCTCGGCAGGCCATCGAAAAGATCAACGGAACGGCTGGGCTCGGCCGGGACGTGTCGCCGACCTCCGCCTGAGACAGACGCCCGGCGACTCCCCCTCCCCCGCCGACGGGAGGGGGCGCGGCCCGTGACAGGCGGGCGTGGGCGCTGCCCGTGTCAGGTGAGGTCGAACTCCCCCTCACGCGCGTTGACCACGAAGGCACGCCACTCGGCCGGGGTGAAGATCAGCGACGGGCCCTCCGGGCGGCCGCCGTTGCGCATCGCGATGAAGCCTTCGACGAACGCGATCTGCACATCTCCCGCCCCCTGAGCTCCGGGCTGCCAGTCCGCCTTGCTCAGGTCCAAGTCCGGCTTCTCCCACCCCGAAAACATCTGCGTGGTAGTGGTGGTGGTGCTCTCGGCCACGTCGCTGCTCCTCCCGAGTCGTCTCCCGGGTCAGCCTAGCGACGACACCCCGTCACGGACAGAGCGCCGCACGTGACGGGGTGTCCCGAATCATGCCGTCGGCGGTTCGGCGCCCACCAGCCACATGGAGAAGAACTGCGCCCCGCCGCCGTACGCGTGACCGAGCGCCCGGCGCGCCCCGTCGACCTGGTGCTCGCCCGCCTGTCCGCGGACCTGGAGCGCGGCCTCCGCGAAGCGGATCATGCCGGAGGCCCCGATGGGGTTGGTCGACAGCACGCCGCCGGACGGATTGACGGGCAGTTCCCCGCCGATCTCGGTGATACCGGACTGGGTGAGTTTCCAGCCCTCGCCCTCGGCGGCGAAGCCCAGGTTCTCCAGCCACATGGGCTCGTACCAGGAGAACGGCACGTACATCTCCACGGTGTCGATCTCGCGGCGCGGGTCCGTGATGCCCGCCTGCCGGTAGACGTCGGCCGCGCAGTCCTTGCCGGCCCGCGGAGAGACGAAGTCCTTGCCCGCGAACATGGTGGGCTCGCTGCGCATCGCGCCGCCGTGCACCCACGCGGGCGGATGCGGTGAACGTGCCGCGCCGGGTCGGCCGGTGAGGACCATCGCGCACGCGCCGTCCGAGGAGGGGCAGGTCTCCGAGTAGCGGATCGGGTCCCAAAGCATCGGCGAGGCCTGGACCTTCTCGAGGGTGAGGTCGTGCTCGTGGAGGTGTGCGTAGGGGTTCTTCAGGGCGTTGCGGCGGTCCTTGTAGGCGACGAGGGAGCCCACGGTGTCGGGCGCGCCGGTGCGCCGCATGTAGGCGCGGACGTGCGGGGCGAAGAAGCCGCCCGCGCCGGCGAGCAGCGGCTGCTGGAACGGGATCGGCAGGGACAGACCCCACATGGCATTGGACTCGGACTGTTTCTCGAAGGCCAGCGTGAGCACCGTCGAGTGCCGGCGGGCGGCCACGAGGTTGGCGGCGACGAGGGCCGTGGAGCCGCCGACCGAGCCGGCGGTGTGGACGCGCAGCATCGGCTTGCCGACCGCGCCGAGCGCGTCGGCGAGGTACAGCTCCGGCATCATCACGCCCTCGAAGAAGTCGGGGGCCTTGCCGATGACGACGGCGTCGATGTCGGACCAGGTCAGCCCGGCGTCGTCCAGGGCCCGCAGGGCCGCCTCCCGGACCAGTCCGGCTATCGAGACGTCGCGGCGGGCGGCGACGTGCTTGGTCTGGCCGATGCCGACGACGGCCACGGGCTCCTTGGACATGCGCCTCTTATCGGACATGCGCTTCTCCTTCGCCTCGGTGTGGGCCTTCGCCTCGGTGCGGGCCTCGGGCGCGCCCTGCGCCTTCGCCCTCCAGAACAGCGACCAGGTTCTGCTGCAGACACGGCCCGGAGGTCGCGTGCGCGAGCGCGCGGTCGGACTCGCCGCACTGGATGCGGGCGGCGGCCTCGCCGATCCGGACGAGTCCCGCGGCCATCACCGGATTGGCGGCGAGTGCTCCGCCGGACGGGTTGACCCTCACGCTGTCGTCGAGGTCGAGAGTCCGGCGCAGGACGAGTTCCTGGGAGGTGAACGGAGCGTGCAGCTCCGCCGTGTCGACGGGCCGGTCGAAGGCGCCCGCGTGTTCGGCCGCGAGCCGGGTGGAGGGCGACGTGGTCAGATCCCGCACGCCGAGGCTGTGCGCCTCGATCCGGTGGTCCATGCCGCGGATCCACGCAGGTCGTTCGCACAGTTCACGAGCCCGGTCCCCGGCCGCGAGGATCACCGCGGCCGCACCGTCGCCCACGGGCGGACAGTCGGAGACTCTCAGCGGCCGGACGAGGTGGTCGCCGCGCGGTGTCTCTCCCTGCAGTTGAGCGTGCGGGTTGGCCGCGGCGTCGCGGCGGCTTCTGGCCGCGACGCCGGCGAACTCGGGTTCGTCGCCCCCGCCCGCGTCGATGAGTGCCTGGGCCTGGAGGGCCGCGAGGGCGACGGAGTCCGGCCACAGCGGGGCGGTGTAGTACGGGTCGAGCTGGCGGGTCAGTACGTCACGTACTTCACCGGGCGACGACTTTCCGTAGGCGTAGACGAGCGCGGTGTCGGCCTCGCCGGTCAGCAGCGTCACCCATGCCTCGTACAGCGCCCATGCACCGTCCATCTCCACATGGGACTCGGAGATCGGCGGCCAGGCCCCGACTCCGTCGAGTGCCATGGTGAAGGAGAAGGCCCGGCCGGCGAGATAGTCGCTGGATCCCGAGCAGGTGAAGCCGATGTCGCCGGTCTGCAGTCCGGTGCGGGTGAGGACCTGGTGGAGGACCGGCATCACCATCTCCACCTCGGAGAGCTCGTCGCTGCGGCGTCGGTGGTCGGTCTGTGCGAAGGCGACGATCGCCACGTCGCGAAGCACAGCAGCGCCGTCTCGCATCACAGCAGCTCCTTGTAGGTGTCGTAGTCGGCGTCGGGCTCGCCGGTGGGCCGGTAGTGGTCGGGATGGCGGGCCCCCTCGGTCCACACCGGTTCGACGCGCAGGCCCATGCGCACCTGGTCGTACGGGATGCCGCCGATGCGTCCGTGGAGGGCGAGGTCGGCACCGTCGAGCGCGATGTGGGCATAGACGTACGGCACCTCGATCTCCAGGCCCCGCGCCTTGATGTTGACGATGCAGTACGTGGTGACGGTGCCGCGCGGGCCGACCTCGACCCGTTCGTCGGTGGCCACCCCGCAGGTGGGGCAGGCGCCGCGGGGCGGGACATAGACCTTGCGGCAGGAGGGGCATCGCTCGCCGATCGTCCTGCGCTGCGCGAGTGCGGCAAGGTGGGCGCTCTGGGCGCGGCCGGGCGAGTAGGTGTAGTCGAGCCGGGCCGGGGCCACGATTCCGGTCACCGGCTGCGGGAAGTCGCCGCTGTGTGCGCGGCCCGGGCCGGTGGGCTCGCTCTCGTACGGTTCGAAGCAGGCGATGTCGGTGATCGCGCCGGTGCGCTCCGCCGCCCAGCGGATACGCACCCGCATCCCGGTGCGCACGGCGTCGGCTCCGGGGGCGTCGAGGACGTGGAGCAGGGAGCTGTCGGCTCCGTCGAGCCGTACCAGCACCCAGGCGAAGGGTGTGGCGAGCGGCTGGTGGGGACGCGGGTGCTCGTTCCACGCCCAGGTGGTGACGGTGCCGGTGGCGCCGACCTCGACGAGGTCGCGGATCTCGTCGGCGGTGACGGGGTCGTATTCGACGGGCGGTACGAGGATCTTGCCGTCGCCGGTACGGACGCCGAGCACGGTCCGCTCGCGCAGGCCGGTCAGGAACGCGCTCTGCACGGGCCCGAGGGAACGGGTGAAGGGGAACTCGACGACCAGCGGAGCGCGGAGCACTTCGGGCATGGGGGCTCTCCTTGTCAGGCGCGTCGGTAGACGGGGTCGCGCTTCTCCGCGAAGGCGCGGGCGCCTTCCTTGGCATCGGCCGTGTCGAACACGGGCCAGCCCCGCTTCAGTTCGGCGGCGAGCCCTTCGGTCTCGGTCATCTCTGCCGTCTCGTACACCGACGCCTTGACCGCTTCGACGGCGAGCGGACCACACGCGTTGATCCGCTCCGCGATGCCGAGCGATGCCTCGAGGGCGGAACCGTCGGGGACGACACGACCGACAAGGCCGATGCGCTCGGCCTCCGTCGCACTGTAGGGGCGGCCGGTGAGCAGCATCTCCAGAGCGTGGGTGCGCGGGATCTGGCGCGGCAGCCGTACGGTCGAGCCTCCGATCGGGAAGAGTCCGCGCCGGACCTCGAAGAGTCCGAAGGTGGCGCTCTCGCCCGCGATCCGGATGTCGGTGCCCTGCAGGATCTCGGTACCCCCGGCGACGCAGTGCCCCTCGACGGCGGCGATCACCGGTTTTCGCGGCCGGTGATGGCGCAGCATCGCCTTCCAGTGCAGGTCGGGGTCGTCCTTCATTCTCTCTCGGTACTGCTCGCCCTCCATTCCCCCGCCTGCGAGGGCCTTGAGGTCCATGCCGGCGCAGAAGGAACCGCCGGCTCCGGTGAGCACGACGCTTCGGACGGTCTCGTCCGCGTCCGCCTTGAGCCAGGCGTCGTACAGGCCGACGAGCATCGCGATCGAGAGGGCGTTCTTCGCCTCCGGTCTGTTCAAGGTGAGCACCAGCGTGGCTCCCTCGCGTGTCACGGTGAGGTGCTCGGTGCCCGTGTGGCCACTGCGTCGTTCCATGTGCGGAACCTCCCGTCCCCAGATCTGGAACAGGTTGCAGTAGCCGGGCGGCCAGTTCAATAGTTTTCTGACAGACAGTCAGATTTCCTGTCGCGAGCTCTTCCCAGTTGCGCCGACCGGCGCTCTAATGACCGCCGGGCGCAAGCCGGGACAAGCCGGGTTCTCGCCGGGGTCAGGAGGAACGGTGGAGTACAACCTTGCCGACCTGTTCGAATCGGTGGTCGATGTCGTGCCCGGCCGCGAGGCACTCGTGTACATCGACCATCCGGGCACGGGCGAGGAGCGCCGGCTCACCTACGCGGAACTCGACACCGCCGCCAACCGGATCGCCCACCATCTGCTCGACGCCGGCATCCGGGCAGGCGAGCACCTGGGGCTTCATCTCTACAACGGCGTGGAGTACCTGCAGACCGTGCTGGCGTGCCTGAAGGCACGCATCGTCCCGGTGAACGTCAACTACCGGTACGTCGAACAGGAGCTGGTCCACCTCTACCGCGACGCCGACATGGCCGCGCTCGTCTTCGACGCGGAGTTCACGGAGCGGATCGCCGCGGCACTTCCACGCACCGAGAAACTGAGGCACCTGCTGCGGGTCGGCACACCGCCCGAGGGAGCACCCCACCTCCACGCCGTGGACTTCACGCGGGCCGAGGCCGCCGGCTCACCGCTCCGCGGCTTCGCCCCGCGATCGGGCGACGATCTGTTCATCATCTACACCGGCGGCACCACGGGCATGCCCAAGGGCGTGATGTGGCGCCAGGAAGACCTGTTCTTCGCCGGGCTCGGCGGGGGCGCGCCGACCGGCGAGCCGGTCGGCGCGCCTCAGGAGCTGGCCGAGCGGGTGGCCGCGGGCGGCGACGGGATCACCTTCTTCCCCACTCCCCCGCTCATGCACGGCACGTCGACGCTCACGGCCTTCATCGGGTTCAATTTCGGACAGCGGGTCGTCGTCCACCGCAAGTTCGTGCCGCACGAGGTGCTGCGCACCATCGAGCGGGAGAAGGTCACCAGCGTCTCACTGGTCGGCGACGCGATGCTGCGGCCCCTGATAGACGCGCTGAACGGCACCCTGAAGGACTGCGACCTGTCCAAGCTGTTCAGCGTCTCCAGCTCGGGGGCGATCATGTCGGAAACCGTCCGCGCCCAGTTCGCCGCCCTCGCGCCCAACGTGCTGCTGCTGAACAACTTCGGCTCCTCCGAGTCCGGCTTCAACGGCACCGCGACCGACGACTCCGGCCCCGACCGCGGCTTCCGGCTGCGCGTCAACGCCCGTACGACCGTGGTGGACCCGGCAACGCACGAGCCGGTGAAACCGGGCGAGGCCGGCCGTGTCGCACAACGCGGTCACGTACCGCTCGGCTACTACAACGACCCGGCCAAGTCTGCGGAAACCTTCTTCTGGCGCGACGGCGAGCGGTGGGTGCTGCTCGGCGACATGGCGACCGTGGACGAGGAAGGCATCGTCACGGTGCTCGGCCGCGGCTCGCAATGCATCAACACCGGTGGGGAGAAGGTGTATCCGGAGGAGGTCGAGCAGGCGCTCAAGTCCCACCCCGACGTGTACGACGCACTGGTCGCGGGCGTGCCGGACGGTACGTGGGGCAACCAGGTGGCAGCCGTGGTCCAGCTCCGCGGGGGCGCCGACGCGCCGACGCTGGAAGCCATCCAGTCCCACTGCCGCACGCGCCTCGCCGGCTACAAGATCCCCCGCCGAATGGTGATCGCCGAGGAGATCCAGCGCTCACCGAGCGGCAAGGCGGACTACCGCTGGGCGCGATCGGTGGCGGCGCAACCGCGGGGCTCGGCCTGAAGACGCGGGCCGCGGGACTCGGCTCGGCGGCGGGGACGCGGCCCGGAACCGGGGCGCCGCTTCCCCGCCCGGACCCTTCGCGAACCGGGAGAAGGACAGCCGGCTGACGCCGGGGGCCGGCCCCGACAAGAGCGTGCGATCAGCCGACGTCGCCCGGCAGGATGCGCTCACCGTTGAAGACGCCGAGGCGCTCGCGGTACAGCTCCAGAGGGACCCCGTTCGGATCGTGGATGTAGAGGCTGTCCTCGACGCCCCGGTCCGGGCCGACGTACTGAACGCCCGCCTCGTCCAGCGCCTTGCGGGCGGCGGTGAACTGCTCGGCGTCCACCGACAGGGCCAGGTGCTGCACGCCGCCGATCGTCTCCTCGGCGGGCGGGTGGTCGTGGCCCGGGAAGTCGAAGAAGCCGAGCAGATTGCCGTTGCCGATGTCGAAGAAGAAGTGGGTGGAACCGCGGTAGTCCCGGTTCTCCACGATCTCCACCAGCGGGAACCCCAGGGACTCCTGGTAGAAGCGAATGGTTTCCTCCACGTCGCGGCAGATGAAGGCCACATGGTGGACGCCTCGCGCGGTCGCCGCGGGCCGGTCGCCCGGTTCGCGCAGGTAGCGCCTGCGCAGCTCCTCGCGGCGGACGCGCACGGCCTCGAGTTCGGCTCCCTCGGGCTGGGGCATCACGGGCTCCTTCAGGGATTTTGATTGCGGGTTTCAACTGCTGTCCCGCATCTTCCCCGCTCCGGGCCGATCGCGCTGCCCCACGGTTCGCGGCAGCAGGTCGGCGGCGAAGGGAGCAGCCCTCTCGTCGATGCCTTGACGGACGGCGGGAGGGGCTGAATTACTGATCCCGAACGGGTCGACCGAATGATCGGTCGTCCGGTTCGGGATGTTCGGAGTGTGTGGGTGCGGGACGGGAGTATGCGGATGACGGATCTGCTGGATGCGGCGGAGCGGCTCGACCGCGAGGAACTGGAGGCCCTGCAGCTGGAGCGGCTGCGCGCCACCCTGAGCCATGCGTATGAGAACGTCCCCTTCTACCGCGAGTCGTTCGACAAGGCGGGCCTGCGGCCGGAGGACTGCCGTACGCTCGCGGACCTCGCGCGCTTCCCCTTCACCGCCAAGACCGACCTGCGCGACCACTACCCGTTCGGGATGTTCGCCGTCGACCAGTCGCAGGTCCGCCGTATCCATGCCTCCAGCGGTACGACGGGCCGGCCCACCGTCGTCGGTTACACGCAGCGGGACCTGGACACCTGGGCCGACGTGGTGGCGCGTTCCCTGCGCGCCGCCGGCGCCCGGCCCGGTCACAAGGTCCATGTGGCCTACGGCTACGGCCTGTTCACCGGCGGCCTCGGCGCGCACTACGGGGCCGAGCGGCTCGGCTGCACGGTCATTCCCGCGTCGGGCGGCATGACGGCCCGCCAGGTGCAGCTGATCAACGACTTCCGGCCCGAGATCATCATGGTCACCCCGTCGTACATGCTCACCATCCTCGACGAGTTCGAGCGCCAGGGTGTCGATCCGCGCGCGACATCACTCAAGGTGGGTGTCTTCGGCGCGGAGCCGTGGACCGAGGAGATGCGCCGCGAGATCGAGGAACGATTCGCGATCGACGCGGTCGACATATACGGGCTCTCGGAGGTGATGGGCCCGGGTGTGGCGCAGGAGTGCGTCGAGACCAAGGACGGCCTCCACATCTGGGAGGACCACTTCTTTCCGGAGATCGTCGACCCGTTCACCGGTGAGGTGCTGCCGGACGGCGAGGAGGGTGAGCTGGTGTTCACCTCGCTCACCAAGGAAGCCATGCCCGTGATCCGTTACCGCACCAGGGACTTGACGCGGCTGCTGCCCGGCACCGCGCGTGTCTTCCGGCGGATGGAGAAGGTGACCGGGCGCAGCGACGACATGGTGATTCTGCGTGGGGTGAACCTTTTCCCGACCCAGATCGAGGAGATCGTGCTGCGCACCGAGCATGTCGCACCGCACTTTCAGCTCCGGCTGACCCGCGAGGGCCGCCTGGACGCGCTCACCGTGCGTGCGGAGGCTCGCGCGGAGGCCACCGGGGAGCAGCGGGCAGCCGCGGAGCGGGCCGTCGCGGCAGCCGTCAAGGACGGGGTCGGCGTGTCGGTCGGAGTGGAGGTGGTCGACCCCGGGACGCTGGAGCGGTCGGTGGGCAAGGTCAAGCGGATCGTCGACCTCAGGGAGCGGAAGGAGGGCTGAAGCGGTCCCGGAGCTCGCGCTTGAGGATCTTGCCGCTCGCGTTGCGTGGGAGGCCGTCCACGAACAGGACCTTCTTCGGGGCCTTGAAGTGGGCGAGCTTCTGTCTTGTGTGGGCGATCAGTTCGGCCTCGGTGACCTCCTCGCGTGCCACGACCACCGCGGTGACGGCCTCGATCCAACGCTCGTCCGGCAGGCCGACGACCGCTGTCTCGGCGACCGCGGGATGCGTGTAGAGGGCGTCCTCGACCTGCCGGGAGGCCACCAGCACTCCCCCGGAGTTGATGACGTCCTTCACCCGGTCGACGACGGTGAAGTAGCCCTCGCTGTCGCGGACGGCGAGGTCACCGGAGCGGAACCAGCCGTCGCGGAAGGCTTCTTCGGTCTCCTCCGGTTTGTCCCAGTAGCCCTCGCACAGTTGCGGTGAGCGGTAGACGACCTCGCCGGGCGCGCCGTCCGCCACCTCCTTGCCGTCCTCGTCGACGACCTTCGCCTCGACGAAGAGCACCGGCCGGCCGCAGGACTCCATCCGCCCCTCGTGCTCGTCGGGTCCGAGGACGGTGGCGAGGGGGCCGATCTCCGACTGGCCGAAGCAGTTGTAGAAGCCGAGCCCGGGCAGGCGGGCCCGCAGCCGCTCCAGCACGGGCACCGGCATGACCGACGCGCCGTAGTACGCCTTGCGCAGTGCGCTCAGGTCACGGGTGGGGAAGTCGGGGTGGTTGGCCAGGCCGATCCAGACGGTCGGCGGGGCGAAGAGGCTGTCGGCGCCGCCCGCCTCGACGAGGTCGAAGATCTGACCGGCGTCGGGCGCGTCGAGGATGGTGTTCTCCGCGCCGACCGCGAGGTAGGGCAGCAGGAAGACGTGCATCTGGGCCGAGTGGTAAAGCGGCAGCGAGTGGACGGGCCGGTCCGCGGCGTCCAGCCCGAGGGCGGTGACGGCGCTGACGTACTCGTGGACGAGCGCTCGGTGGGTCATCATCGCGCCCTTGGGCAGGGCGGTCGTGCCGGACGTGTACAGCAGCTGCACCAGGTCCTCGGCGGCCGCTTCGCGGTCCGGGGCGAACGGGCGGGGACGGGCGAGCGCCGTGAACAGGGAGTCGTCGCTGTCGCGCAGCGCACGTACGGGAGTCGTGGCCGGCAGCCGGGGTGCGAGGTCCGGGTCGGCGAGGACGAGGGAGCTCCCCGACTGGCCGAGGATGTAGGCGAGATCGTCACCGGTCAGGTTCTGGTTGACGGGTACGTGGACCAGCCCGGCCCGTGCGCAGGCGAGGAAGGCGATCAGGTAGGCGTCGGAGTTGTGGCCGTAGGCGGCGACCCGGTCGCCCGGTTGCAGGCCGTGATCCATGAGGGCGGCCGCCGCGGTGGAGACGGCCGCGTCGAGTTCGGCGTAGGTCCACGTGCGGTCGGCGTACCGCACGGCGGTGCGGCCGGGGGTGCGCCGGGCACTGCGGCGTACGAGGGCGTCGACCGTGTTGCTGTGTGCACCTGTCATGACGCGATCCTGTGCGGCCTGTGACGGGACGTCAAGAACCTGGATACCGACCGGACGGTTGACGGCCCGCCTGGGTCTCACGGGCCCGCCGGGCTCACGGCCTCAAGGACGCACCGGCTCAAGGACGCACCGCCTCAGGCTCACAGCCTCACGGGCTCACCGCGAGGAAGACGAACGCGGCGAAGATCGCCAGATGCACCCCGCCCTGGAGCAGCGTGGCTCTGCCGGGCACCACGGTCAGGGCGCCGACGACGACGGTGAGCGCGAGCAGCACCATGTGGGTGGCACCGAGACCGAGCAGCAGCGGTCCCTCCAGCCAGACGGTGGCCAGCGCGATCGCCGGGATCGTCAGCCCGATGCTGGCCATGGCGGAACCGAGCGCCAGATTCATGCTCGTCTGCACCCGGTTGCGGCGGGCGGCCCGTAACGCGGCCAGCGTCTCGGGCAGCAGGACGAGCAGGGCGATGACGACGCCGACGACGGCGTGCGGCAGGCCCGCCGACTCGACGCCGGACTCGACGGTGGGCGACACCGCCTTGGCGTCGCCGACCACGGCCACCAGCGCGACAAGGAGCAGGACGAGACTGAGCAGAGCGGCCGAGCGTCCGGGCGCGTGCGCGGACTCGTGGTCGTCCGGGTCCTTGATGTCGCCGTCGTGGGTGACGGACAGGAAGTACTCGCGGTGGCGCACGGTCTGCACCGCGACGAACAGTCCGTACAGACCCAGGGAGGCGACGGCCGCGAAGGTCAGCTGAGCCGAGGAGAACTGGGGGCCGGGTCTGCTGGTGGTGAAGGTCGGGAGCACCAGGCTGAGCGTGGCGAGCGTCGCGACAGTGGCGAGCGCGGCGCCCGACCCCTCCGCGTTGAAGACGGCGACCCTGTTGCGCAGCGCGGCCACCAGAAGGGACAAGCCGACGATCCCGTTGCAGGTGATCATGACGGCGGCGAAGACGGTGTCCCTGGCCAGGGAGGACGACTTCGCTCCTCCGTCGGCCATCAGGGTGACGATGAGGGCCACCTCGATGACGGTCACGCTGACGGCGAGGACCAGCGACCCGAAGGGCTCCCCGACCCGGAGCGCGACGACCTCGGCATGGTGCACCGCCGCGAGCACGGCGCCGGCGAGGCAGAGCGCGACGACCACGACCGCGGGCGGCGGCAGGGCGCGGCCCCAGCTGAGCCCCAGGGCGACCACCGCGACCAGCGGCACCCAGACGGTCCACCGGCCCACGATCGACTTGATGTTCACCGCGCTCATACGGGCCAGGCTGCCAGCGGCGGGCGGCTCTCGCGCGATGAGTGGCCTTGCGGCCCGGCTCGTCGGTCACATGACGCGTTCGTGTCCTTCCCAGTACGGCGCGCGCAGGCGTCGCTTGTAGAGCTTGCCGTTGGGGTCGCGTGGCATCGAGGTGATGAAGTCGACTGACTTCGGGCGCTTGTAGGCGGCGAGGTGCCGCTCGCAGTGGGTGAGGATCGTGGCGGCGAGGGCTTCTCCCGCCGTGTGGCCGTCCGCCGGTTCCACCACGGCCTTGACCTCTTCTCCCCAGTCGGCGTGCGGGATGCCGAAGGCTGCGGCGTCGGCGACGGCCGGGTGGGTGAGCAGGGCGGCCTCGATCTCGGCCGGGTAGATGTTGACGCCGCCCGAGATGATCATGTCGATCTTGCGGTCGTGCAGGAAGAGGTAGTCCTCCTCGTCGAGATGGCCGAGGTCGCCGACGGTGAAGAAGTCGCCGATGCGGTTGTTCCTGGTCTTGGTCTCGTCCTTGTGGTAGCTGAAGCCGCCCGTCGACATCTTCATGTAGACGGTGCCGATCTCCCCGGCCGGCAGCCGGCGGCCTTCGTCGTCGAAGACGGCGAGTTCGCTGATGGGCCAGGCTCTGCCGACCGTGCCGGGCTTCTTCAGCCATTCGTCGGCTGTCGCGAAGGCGCCGCCGCCTTCGCTGGCCGCGTAGTACTCCTCGACACAGCCGCCCCACCAGTCGATCATGGCTCGTTTGATGTGGTCGGGGCAGGGGGCCGCGCCATGGATGGCGTGCCGCATCGACGAGACGTCGTAGCGCTTCCTTGCCTCGTCCGGGAGAGCGAGCAGCCGGTGGAACTGGGTCGGCACCATGTGGGTGTGCGTGCACCGGTGGGTGTCGATGAGGCGCAGCATCTCCTGCGGGGTCCACTTGTCCATCAGGACGAGCGGATGGCCGATGTGCAGGGCCGCGGCCGCGAATTGCAGCACGGCCGTGTGGTAGAGCGGCGAGCATACGAGGTGGACGTTGCCGTCGTGGGGCCGGATGCCGAAGATGCCGAGGAAGCCGCCGAGGTGGGTCTCCTCGGGGAGCTTGCCGGGCAGGGGACGGCGGATGCCGCGGGGCCGGCCGGTGGTGCCGGAGGTGTAGTTCATGACCCAGCCGAGCGTGCGCCCCTCGGGCGGGGTCTCCGGCTGCCCGTCGAGAAGGTCGCCGTACGGACGGAATTCGGCCATCGGCCCGACGGCGTACCGGTGGCTCGGTGGCAGGCCCGCCTCGTCGGCGGCGAGAGCGGCCGCGGCGGCGAAGCGTTCGTGCGCGATGAGCGCCTTGGCTCCCGAGTCGGAGACGATCCATGCGATCTCCGGCCCGAGGAGGTGGTGGTTGACCGGGACGAGGTAGAAACCGGCCTGGGCAGCTGCGAGGTAGGCGGTGATCAGCTCCGCGCAGTTGGGCAGGACGACGGCGAAGGCGTCCCCACGCTCGAGGCCCGCGGCGCGCAGCCCGTGGACGATCCGGTTGACGGCGGCGTGCAGACGTCCGGCGGTCCACTGCGTACCGTCGGGGCAGGTCAGTACGGTACGGCCGGGGTCTTGGGCGGCCTGGGCCCAGAAGCCGCTGGTGGGGGCGTCTGCGGTCATGAGCCGCTCCTTCCGGCGATGCGGTTGATCCGGTCCACGGCCTGTTCGAAGCCGCGGGTCAGGTCGTCGAAGACCTCGCGCACGCTGCGCTCGCTGTTCATCCGGCCGACGACCTGGCCGACGGGTGTACCGAGCAGCGGTCCCACCTCGTACCGCTGGATACGGGACACGGCCTCCGCGACGAGCAGTCCTTGCAGTGGCATGGGCAGGGTGCCGGGGCCCGCCGGGTCGTCCCAGGCGTCCGTCCACTCGGTGCGCAGCTGGCGGGCGGGTTTGCCGGTGAGGGCGCGGGAGCGGACGGTGTCGCCGGAGCCGGCGGCCAGAAGTTTGGCGGTGAGGGTGCGAGAGCCGAGGGACGCCTCCGTGGTGGTGAGCCACAGGGAGCCGAGCCAGACGCCCTGGGCGCCGAGCGCGAGCCCGGCGGCGATCTGTTCGCCGCTGCCGATGCCTCCGGCGGCGAGGACGGGCAAGGGTGCGACGGCGACGGCGACTTCGGGCGTGAGCACCATGGAGGCGATCTCGCCGGTGTGGCCGCCGGCCTCGTACCCCTGGGCGACGACGACGTCGATGCCCGCCTCGGCGTGGCGGCGGGCATGCTTGGCGCTCCCGGCGAGAGCGGCGACCAGGACGCCTTGGTCGTGGGCGCGTGCCACGACGTCGGCGGGCGGCGGGCCGAGGGCGTTGGCGAGGAGTCTGACGGGGTAGTCGAAGGCGACGTCGAGCTGGTTGCGGGCGACCTGTTCCATCCAGCCGGTGATGCGCCAGCCGGAGGCCTCGCCCTCCCCGAGTTCGGGAACGCCGTGCTTGTCGAGGGTGTCGGTCACGAACCTGCGGTGCTCTTCGGGGATCATCGCCTCGACGTCCGCCTCGGTGACGCCTTCGACCTTCTTGGCGGGCATGACGACGTCGAGGCCGTACGGCATGCCGCCGGTGTGGTCCTGCATCCAGTCGAGGTCGCGCTTCAGGTCGTCCGGCGCGGTGTAGCGTACGGCGCCGAGCACGCCGAAGCCGCCCGCGCGGGTGATGGCGGCGGCCACCGCGGGGAACGGTGTGAAGCCGAAGATGGCGTGTTCGATACCCAGTTGTCTGCTCAGCTCCGTCTCCATGGGCGGCAGGATGCCGCAGGGCGCCGGACGAGGGAAGACATTTTCTGATGCTGCGTCAGATTCTTTGCGGTGGTTGACAGGACTCCCGCACGGCAAGAAAGTTTCACCTGTCGCGGAAGATCCGAAAGATACTTTCAAAGACGCGCAGAGAGGGGTCCGAATGACCGACGACTCGGGGGGCAGAGGGATCAGCAGGCGAAGACTGGGCGGCGGGATGCTGGCACTGGGCGGCACACTCGCCCTTGCGCCGATCCCCTTCGCGGCGGCGGCCGAGCCGCACGACGGCCCGGCCGGGGGCGGCTCCGGTGCCGGCAGCGGCTCCGGACACCGACCGGCCCTGCGGCACGGCACTCCCCAGCGGGCGGGTCTGCTCCCCCACCCTCTCGACCAACTGGTCGGCGACGCCGAGAAGTTCCTGGCCCCCTCCCCCAAACACCCCTGGTACGCGGGGGCCGTGCTGCTCGCCGGCCGGGGCGGCACGGTCGCACTGCACCGGGCGATCGGCAAGGCGCTGCGCTACTCGGCGTACGACGAGAAGACCGACACCGCCGTCGAACTCCCCGCGGACCAGCAGATCGCCATGGCCGAGGACACCGTCTTCGACCTGGCGTCCGTCTCCAAGCTGTTCACCTCGATCCTCGCGGTGCAGCAGATCGCGCGGGGCACGCTGGAGCTGGAGGCGGCGGTCGCGTCGTACGTGCCCGAATTCGCGGGCGCGGGCAAGCAGGACATCACGGTGCGCCAACTGCTGACGCACACCTCCGGCTTGCGCTCCTGGATTCCTCTGTACAAGGAGCCGACACAGGAGGCACGGCTCCGGCGGCTGTGGGACGAGACTCCGGCGACCACGCCCGGCACCGGCTGCCTCTACTCGGATCTCAATCTGATCGCCCTCCAACTCGTCCTGGAGAAGATCACCGGTCACCGGCTGGATGAACTGCTCCACGACGAGATCACCGCTCCGCTGGGGATGCGCCGTACGCGGTTCAACCCGCCCGCCTCCTGGAAACCCAAGATCGCGGCCACCGAGGACGCCCGGCTGCCCTGGTCAGGCCTCGAGCGCGGCATGGTGTGGGGCGAGGTCCACGACGAGAACGCCTACAGCTTCGGCGGTGTCGCCGGCCACGCCGGGGTGTTCTCCTGCGCCTGGGACCTCGCCGTCCTCGCCCGTACGCTGCTCAACGGCGGTGTCTACGGCCGGTCCCGCATCCCGAGTCCCGCCTCCGTCGACCTGATGTTCTCCGACTTCAACACGGACTTCCCGGGCGACGAGCACGGCCTCGGGTTCGAGCTCTACCAGCACTGGTACATGGGTGCGATGGCGACGCCGCGGACCGCCGGCCACACCGGATTCACCGGCACCAGCCTTGTCCTCGACCCGACCACCGACTCCTTCCTGATCGTGCTGGGCAACTCCGTGCACCCCGTGCGCAGCTGGCGCTCCGGAAACGCACCCCGGGTGGCAGCCGCCAACACCATGGCCAGGGCCGTCGCCGTCCGTCCCGAGCACGGCCGCACCGCCTGGTTCTCGGGCATGGCCGGCTCCACCGCGGCGACGCTCGCCCTGCCCGCCCTCACCCTCACCTCCGGCCGGCCCCTGCTCAAGTGCTCCCTGTGGTGGGACACCGAGCCCCGCGCCGACGCCCTGTGGCTGGAGGCGTCCGCCGACGACGGGGCGACCTGGCGTCCGCTCCCCTTCACCACCGCCCGCCCGGACGGCACGGAGGAACCGCACCCGGCGGGCTCGGCCACCGGCTGGTCCGGCCGCCTCTGGCACCGGCTCACCGCCGACCTCACGGCGTGGCGGGGTGCGCCGGTACGGCTGCGCTGGCGGTACACCACCGACCAGCTCTACGTCGGCCGGGGCGCCTACGTCGACGCGATCCGGGTCGAGGACGGCAACCGCCGCACGGTCTTCGACGAGGCGCGGCCCGCGGATGCCGCGCGGATCGAGGCCAAGGGCTGGACCGCGTCGCGGGACTGACGACCGGTTCCGGCGCAGGGCGGGCGTCGGCCGGGAGCCGACGCCGTTCTCCTCAACGGCCGAGCGCCGCCATGGCCGCGTTGTGCCCCGGCACACCGCTGACGCCGCCACCGCGGGCCGCGCCCGCGCCGCACAGCAGTACGTTGGCGTGCGCCGTCTCCACACCCCAGCGGCCCGTGGACGGCGTGGCGTACGGCCAGGACAGATCGCGGTGGAAGATGTGGCCGCCGGGCAGCCGCAGTTCCCTCTCCAGGTCGAGTGGTGTCTTCCCCTCGATGCACGGGTTGCCGTTCTCGTCGAGCGCGAGGCAGTCGGCGATCGGCTCGTCCAGGTGGGAGTCGAGCTCGGCGAGAGTCGCCGCCAGCAGGTCGGCACGCGCCCGGTCGTTGTCCGCGGCGAACAGCCGGGCCGGGGTGTGCAGGCCGAAGAGCGTCAGTGTCTGGTAGCCCTGCGCCACCAGCTCCGGCGACAGGATCGAGGGGTCGGTCAGCGAATGGCAGTAGATCTCGGACGGCGGGGCGCTCGGCAACCTGCCGGACGCCGCCTCGCGGTAGGCGGCCGCCAACTGCTCGTAACCCTCGGAGACATGGAACGTCCCGGAGAACGCGTCCTTGGGGTCCACGGACCGGTCCCGCAGCCTCGGCAGCCGGCGCAGCAGCATGTTGACCTTCAGCTGCGCGCCCTCCGCGGGCTCGGGAGCCTCTTCGCCGAGGAGCCCGGCCAGTGCCTGAGGCGACGCGTTCACCAGCACGTGGCGGGCGGCGACGGTGCCCTCACGCCCGGGGGCACGGAAGGTGACCTCGGCCCCCTCCCCGTCGGTCTCGACGGCGGTGGCCTCGTGTTCGAGCACGATCTCGGCGCCGGCGGCGCGTGCCGCCGCGGCGAGTGCGTCCGTGAGTGCTCCCATCCCGCCGACCGGCACGTCCCAGTCGCCCGTGCCGCCGCCGATGACGTGGTAGAGGAAGCAGCGGTTCTGCACCAGGGACGGGTCGTGGGCGTCCGCGAACGTGCCGATCAGCGCATCGGTGAGCACCACTCCGCGGACCAGGTCGTCGGCGAACCTCTTCTCGATGGCGACGCCGATCGGCTCCTCGAAGAGCATGCGCCAGGCCTGTTCGTCGTCGACGCGGGCCCGTAGCCCGTCCCGCGTGGGCAGCGGCTCGGTCAGCGTCGGGAACACCCGCCGGGCGACATCAGCGGTGATGCCGTAGAACTCCTGCCAGGCGGCGTACTCCCGATCCCCGCCGGTGATCTCCGCGAAGGACCGCCGGGTGCGGTCGCCGCCGACGACAAGGCCCCCGCGGCCCTTCGGCGTGTAGGAGGAGACGGTGCGCTTGCGCACGGCGAAATCCAGCTCCAGCTCGCGCACGATCTTGTCGGGGAGCAGCGAGACGAGATACGAGAACTGGGACAACCGGGCATCGACACCGGGGAAGGGACGCGTGGACACGGCCGCTCCCCCGGTGCGCGGCATGCGCTCCAGGACGAGGACCGAGCGTCCGGCACGAGCCAGATAGGCAGCGGCGACCAGGCCGTTGTGGCCGCCGCCCACGATCACGACGTCGTACGAGGCATGTGCAGGCATGGCGGGACCTTAGCGTGTCTCCCCCGCGGCGGTCCTGGGCATCGGCGACCCTGGGGTGTCTCCCCACCGCGGTCCGGGCCATCTCAGCGCGCCCCCACCACGCTCCGGGCCATCTCAGCGCGCCCCCACCACGGTCCGGGCCATCTCAGCGCGTCTCCCCCACCGCGGTCCGGCGCAGGTCGGCGACCTGCCGGTACAGCTCGACGGCCTCCGTGTGCCGCCCCAGCTGCTCCAGGCAGTGTGCCTCGTCGTTGCGGCTGGACAGCGTGTCGGGATGGTCCGGGCCGAGGACCCGCGCGCGGGCCCCCGCCACCTGCTGGTAGACGCTCAGAGCCTCGGGCCAGCGGGCCAGCCAGCCGAGCGCGACGGCCACCTCGCGGTGACTGACGAGGGTGTCGGGATGGTCGGGGCCGAGCACCCGCTCGCGCAGGGCGCTCACCTCCCGTGCCTCGGCCAGCGCTTCCGGCCAGCGGGCGAGCCGGCCGAGGTTCACTCCGAGGCCGTGCCGGGCGCGCAGGGTTTCGGGGTCGTCGGGGCCGTGGAGGCGCGTACGGTCGGCGACGAGGTCCCCGTAGACGTCCAGCGCCTCCGCGCCGCGGCCGAGCCGGCCGAGGCAGATCCCGATCTCGTAGCGCGAGGCGAGCGTGTCGGGATGGTCCGGGCCCAGCGTTCGGGCGCGGGCGGCGGCCACGTCCTGGTAGGTGCCGAGCGCCTCGGACCAGCGTCCCAACAGGCCGAGCGCGTAGGCCACCTCGTAGCGGGTCACCAGCGTATCGGGGTGGTCGGCGCCCAGTACCCGTGCGCGGGCCGCGGCGACACCGTCCGCCATCCGGTACGACTCCTCGATCCGGCCCATGCGGCTGAGGTTGAACGCGAGGTTGTGACGGCAGCGGAGGGTGTCGGGGTGGTCGGCGCCCATGGTGCGCTCGCGTGCCTCGAGGACCGCCGCGTACACGCGGTCGGCCTCCGTGTGCCGTCCGAGGCCGCCGAGCACGAAGGCGGTCTCCTGACGGGCGGCGAGCGTGTCGGGGTGGTCGACGCCCAGGGCGCGTTCGAGGCCCGCGGCGACGCGCCCGAACTCCTCGAGCGCGTCCGCGCCGCGGCCGGTGCGGCTGAGGCTGAAACCGACCTCGTAACGGCTGGACAGGGTCTCGGGGTGGTCGGGTCCGAGCAGCTGCTCGCGCTCCGCGGCGACCGCGCGGTGCACCTCGCCGGCCTCCTCCCAGCGGCCCAGCCGGCCGAGACTCAGGCCCGCGTTGTGCCGGGTGGCGAGGACGGCGAGCAGCTCGGGCGACGGGGTCGGCCGTTCCGGTCCCTGCGCGGGCACACGGGAGTCGCCGGGCACGGCGGGGTGCGTCGCCGGGCGGGTGGTCCACTCTCCGGTCAGCGCGGCCACGTGGTCGTCAGGACCGTGGCCCGGCGGGGTGAAGTGCGCGGTGAGGGCCCCGGTCGCCTTGTGGCCGGTGGTCATGCCGCGCGTCCAGTACGGCAGGGCGGGCTCGCGTGAGACGTCCGGCAGGGCGGCGCGCTGCAACGGCACGGCTGCGGTGGTGTGGCGCGAGTGCCCGGCCGCGCCGATCCGCCGACGCAGGTCGCCCGCCGCCGTGGGCCTTTCCTCGGGTGTCTTGGCGAGCAGGTCGAGCACCATCAGGTCGAGGAATTCGGGGATCTCCTCACGGTGCTCGCGCAGCGGCCGGGGCTCGGTGTCCCTGTGCCCGACGAGGATCGACCAGGTGTCGCCGACGTCGAACGGCGGGGCGCCGGTGGCGAGCTCGTAGAGCACGCACCCCAGCGAATACAGATCGCTCCGATGGTCGACCTCGCCGCCGCCGATCTGCTCGGGCGACATGTAGTGCGGGGTGCCCATGGCGATTCCGGTGCCGGTGAGCTTGGACGTGAAGCCGATGTCCGCGCCCAGGCGGGCTATTCCGAAGTCGCAGATCTTCACGCCGCCGCCGGTGAGCCGCATGATGTTGGCGGGCTTGAGGTCCCGGTGCACGATGCCCTGCTCGTGGGTGTAGTCGAGGGCGTCCGCGATCTGGTCGGCGATGTCGACGACTTCACCGACGGGCAGCGGCTGCTGTGCGTTGTCCTCGAGGAGCTGGCTGAGATTGCGGCCCTCGAGGAGCTCCATGACGAGGTAGAGCACGCCCTCGTGCTCGCCGAAGTCGTGGACGACGGTGACACCCCGGTGCTGGAGCGCTGCGGCAACACGGGCTTCGCGGCGGAAACGTTCCCTGAGGACCCCGGTGAAGGACTGGTCGGGCTGGGAGCCGATCGGCTTCAGGCACTTGACGGCCACATGCCGCCCGAGCGATTCGTCGTGGGCCCGCCACACCTCGCCCATGCCGCCGCGCCCGATGAGATCGAGCAGTCGGTACCGGCCTTGGATCAGCCTGGTGTCCGCCATCTCGTGCTGTCGCCCCCGTCGCTCTGCTGCGCCCTCCCCGGCCGGTCCAGTATGGCGGCCCGTCTGCGTAGTTTGTACGGGGCCGGAGGTGAGCCGGGCCCGAGGGCGCCCCACCGCTGCATGAATGTGACCGGGCGGGCAGTGGTTGCCAGCGTATACGGGAGGGAATGCGGCGCAGCCCTCAGTCCCACGGCTGCGGACGGCGAACCGCTCCCCGTGGCCCCGCAAGCCGGTCCCCTCGGCCCGGTCGGCCGCCGGCCGTCACCCGGCCGACCCGGTTCCGGATTCCGCACCGTCCCGATTCATGGCCGTCGTAGTACCTGTCGTAGAAGCCGGAGTACTTCTCCACGGAGAAGCACTCGAATTCCTTCCAACCGTTCGCCCCGGCATACGGCATGGGATCGGGTGAGCGAAGAAACGTGCAGAACGGCTGTTACCAAGATCGGCGCCTCCGTCGGGGTGGGCCTTGGGGTGGCGTACGGGGTGGTGCGCCGGGCGAGCAAGGGCTTGCTGTTGATCGTTGAACGGATGGGTGCAGCAGTCAGTGAATGTCGGCGCCACGCCCCCCGAGGTGCTTGAACCCCACATCCGACAGTTACGGAAATGTCCGCAATTGGTAATTGCGCCCGGTCCGCGCGCCGACCGGGTTCACCGAAGTCCACAGTTCGGGCTCTCGGCCCACACCTGGGCCGGGAAGCCGCAACTGCCGTCACCAGCCGTATCGGCCGGTGGGGCACTGTTCTTCGAGGGGACATCACCTATGTCTGCTTCTTCGACCGCCCGTCGCATCGCCGCGACCGTCCTCGCGACCGGAGCCGTCGTCTCGGCCGCCGCCCTGCCGGCCGCCGCCCACGACGGCGACCGTGACCGCGACCGTCGGCACCACCGCCAGGCCCCACGGGTCGAGATCAGCGACGTGAAGGCCGGCAGTTCCGGACGCCACCACCACCGCTCCAACAGGTCCCTGAATGCCGAATGGGTCGAGATCACCAACAACACCCGCCGTTCGGTGAACCTGGACGGCTGGACCCTGCGCGACCGCGACGGCAACCGCTACCGCTTCGACGACTTCCGTCTCGCCGGCCGCGCGACCGTCCGCGTCCACACCGGTCGGGGCCGTGACACCCGCACGGACCTCTACCAGGACCGTCGCGACTACGTGTGGGACATCCGATCGGACAAGGCGACCCTGCGGGACCACCGCGGCAACACCGTGGACACCGAGTCCTGGAACCGCCGCCGCTGACCCGAGACTGCGAGCGGGCCGTCCGGCCGTCCACACCGGACAGCCTGTATCGCGTGAACTCGTGAACCCGTGTGCGCCGGGCGGCCCGACCGCCCGGCGCACACCTGCGTCACGACGGGGTTCGGGCCGGCTGGCCGGTGGAGTCGCGCGTCAACCCGACTCGACCATCCCACCAGGCAAATCGCCCTAAATGGATGATTGCGGGCACAGGAACTGTCGATCATAATCCATGTCAGTTTCGAGGCCCGCTCCAACGCCGTGACCGAGGAAAGAAGTTGACCAGGGTGCAGAGCAGTCGTTGGTACTCGGCCATGGTGAGGACCGCATTCGCGGCGACGCTGCTCCTCGCCGGCTTCGCAGTCGCCTCATGCGGCGGAGTCGGGAGCAAGGCTGACGCGGACGGCAAGGTCACGGTCGTCTACGAGGACAACACGATCAAGCCAGAAGACCGGCAGGCCGTGGACGTGATCCGGAAGTCCCGCGTGCTCGAGCAGGTCGCCGGCTGGGTCAACGCGTCGGTCGCCCTTCCGAACGACCTGGTCGTGAGAGTCACCGACAGGGTCCCACCGGGGGTTACGGATGCGGTCACCCAGCCCGACGGCAGAACGGTCTTTGTACCCCCCGCGTTCCTCACCCAGATCGAGGAGGTCCTCGGCAGGGTCGTCAAGACCGTCGAGCGTCCCGCCCTGCTTCCCGAGGCGAGTTACAACGCCGCCGATCTGACCGCTTTGTCGACCCAGTTCATCTTCGGCCACGAGATGGGCCATGCCCTGCAGCGTCAGCTTCTGCTGCCGAACCTCGGCCTCGAGGAGGACGCCGCCGACGGGTTCGCGTCGTTCTACACCGTCAACGAGGTCGGGCCGAATCCGTCGTTGGCGGCAGCGATCCTTTTCGACGAGATCGCCCGCGAGGAGGGCAAGCTGACGCTGGAAGGGCTCTCGAGCGATCACCCCGTCACCCAGCAGCGGGTCTTCAACTTCCTCTGCTATCTGGAGGGGAGCGACCCGAAGAAGTTCCACGAGCCCCTGGTCGGTGCGGGATACCTGCCGAAGACGCGCGCCCCGCTGTGCCCACAGGCATGGGCGATGCTGGACCACGGCTGGTGGACCCAGCTCAAGCCGCATTTCAGCGCGGCGTTCAAGGACGAGGGCGACAAGACCCAGGAGAACGCACGCGAGAATCTGATCGCGGAGACAAAGGCCTTCGAGAAGGAGCTCGACAAGATCCGCCGCGGGCAATGAGCACTCGAGCCATCGGCCCGCATCCGTCAGCGTCGGACCCGCGGCATCCCCAGTCCGATCCACGAGATGATCTCGCGCTGGATCTCGTTGTTGCCGCCGCCGAAGGTGAAGATCACGGCGGAGCGGTAGCCGCGCTCGAGTTCACCGCCGAGGACCGCCCCTGCCGAGTCCTCCTTGAGGGGCCCCGCCGCGCCGACGACCTCCATGAGCCAGGCGTAGGCGTCACGGCGTGCCTCGGAGCCGTAGACCTTGACGGCCGAGGCGTCCTGCGGGGTGAGGGTGCCGTTCTGCACGGCGTTCACCATCTGCCAGTTGAGCAGTTTCATCGCGTCGAGGCGTGTGTGGGTACGGGCGAGCCGGCCGCGCACCCAGCCGAGGTCGATGACGCGGCGGCCGTCGGCGAGTTTGGTGTCCGCCGCCCAGCGCTGGACGTCCCGCAGGGCGCGGATCGCCATGGTGCCGTGGGCGGCCAGGGTGACGCGCTCGTGGTTGAGCTGGTTGGTGATCAGCCGCCAGCCCTTGTTCTCCTCGCCGACCCGGTGGGAGACGGGAACACGCACGTTCTCGTAGTAGGAGGCGGTGGTGTCGTGGGAGGCGAGGGTGTTGATGAGGGTGCAGGAGTAGCCGGGGTCGGACGTCGGTACGAGCAGCAAGGTGATGCCCTTGTGCGGCGGCACGCCCGCTTCCACGGCGGCAGTGCGGACGGCGAGCCAGACCCAGTCGGCTGTGTCGCCGTTGGTGGTCCAGATCTTCTGTCCGCCGACCACGTAGCTGTCGCCCTCCCGCACGGCCCGGGTGCGCAGGGCGGCGAGGTCCGTGCCGGCGTCGGGTTCGCTGTAGCCGATGGCAAAGTCGATCTCGCCGGAAAGGATCTTCGGCAGGAAATATGCCTTCTGCTCATCGGTGCCGAACCGCATGATCGTCGGGCCGACGGTGTTGAGCGCCATCAACGGCAGTGGCACTCCGGCCTGTGCCGCCTCGTCGAAGAAGATGAACTGCTCCATGGGGCTGAGCCCCCGGCCGCCGTATTCCTTCGGCCAGCCGACCCCGAGCCAGCCGTCGGCGCCGAGCCGGCGGATCGTCTCGCGGTAGAAGCGCTTACGGGCGGCCGGCTCGGCGTATCGCGCATACGCGTTGTCGGGGACGAGCCCGGCAAAGTAGTCACGGAGTTCGGCGCGCAACTGCTCCTGCTGCGGCGTGTATTGAAGGTGCACGGCCCCTCCAGGCGTCTCACGGTCCGTCCCTGCGCGGCGGCGCACACAGTAGAACGTGTTGCAAGAATCCGGAAGGGTCGTGCGGTGGTGGGTGCCGGCGGGGCCGAGGGTGCACAGGAGCTAGCGACAGGCGTACACAGCCGCGATCAGGGCCATCTTGCGCGGGTCGTCGGCGATGTGCGGGCCCATGCGGTTCATGACGTACCCCATGGCGATGCCCGCCTCCGGGTCGGCGAGCCCGCACGAGCCGCCGAAGCCGTCGTGGCCGAACGCCCTCGGGTTCGGCCCGTACGAACCGTTCTTGCCGCTCAGCCAGAGCCCGAGGCCGACCTCGGTGTCGTGCTCGAAGCCGGCCCCGAGCACCAGGTCACGGCAGGCTCCCTGCCCCTCGCGCACACGCTCCGCCGCCTCCGGCGTCATGACGGGGTGGCCGTCGATCTCGCCGCGCCCTGCGAGGATTCCGTACAGCGCGGCGACGGCGCGGGCCGTGCCGTGGCCGTTTGCCGCGGGAATCTGAGCGGCCCGCCAGTCGGCCGAGTTGGCAGCCCCCACCCCGGCGGGCGGATTGGTCAGCGCGGCGAGCGCGACCGGCTCCAACTGGGCGGAGATCGCCGCCTGTTCGCTGCTGTCGGGGGCCCGCGGGTGCACGAGCTCGGCCACCCGGTGGGCCTCCTTCTCCGGCAGGCCGATGGTGAAGTCGATCCCGAGCGGCCCGGTGATCTCCTGCCGCAGGAAGTCACCCGGCATCAGGCCGGTGACCCTGCGTACCACCTCGCCGACGAGATGCCCGTACGTCAGGGCGTGATAGCCGGAGCATGTGCCCGGCTCCCACCACGGTTCTGTGGCCGCCAGCCGTGCACAGGTCAGCTCCCAGTCGTAGAGCTGCTCGAGCGAGTGCGGCTGGCGCAGCCCGGCGAGGCCCGCCCGGTGGGACAGCAGATGGCGCACGAGGACGCGCTCCTTGCCGGCGGCCGCGAACTCGGGCCAGTAGTCGGCGACCGGCGCGTCCAGGTCGAGGAGACCGCGGTCGGCGAGCAGGTGGGCGCAGAGCGCCGTCGGGCCCTTGGTCGTTGACCACACGTTCACCAGCGTGTCCCGCTCCCAGGGACGGGTCCTTCCTCCGTCGGCCCAGCCGCCCCACAGGTCGACGGCCTTCGCGCCGTCGACCAGGACGGTCACGGATGCGCCGAGCTCTCCCCGCTCGCGGAAGTTCTCCTCGAAGGCGGCACGAACCGCCGAGAAGCGCTCGTCGCAGTGGCCTTCGATCGTGATGGGTTGCTCCGCCATGTCCGGCAAACCTCCGTCGCCCTGTCCCGCCCGCCCGGCATTCAGTGAACATACCGACTGGTCGGACCGCCGGGAAGGGGGCGTGCGGCTGTTCCTTGCGGGTGAGCGAGGATGGGCTCCGCGCGGGGCCGGAGCCGCGGGCCTCGGGCTGCGGACACCCGGGCGGTCACCGCGGGCGAGGACCCGCCCCCAAGGCCTTCAGGGGCCTCCAGCAAGGGGCGGGGCGGCGATCCCGCCCCTTGCTGGCCGGGTTTTCCGCCTCACGCCGCCCTGTCGCGGGCCGTCACCACGCTGGCACGCACCTGAGTCGTCGTGCCGTTGACCGTCACCGCCAGCGTGAACGCGCCCGCGCGCAGCCCGGTGACGCGGCCCGTGGCCGGGTCGAAGGCCGCGACGTGGCGGCCCCGCGCGGTGTCCGCCGTGCCGATGTGGAGGTTCGGCGAGCCTGTCCAGTCCGCGCTGACGGGGAACGCAACCGGTACCCGCCGCTCGCCCTGGAGGACGGTCGCCTCCGCATCCCCGCTCTCGCCCGGCCGAAGGACGACGGGCGCGTGCAGCTGGAGCGTGTCGACGTGCGTGCGGGTCTGGACGGAGACCCAGTCGGGCCGCGCCTCCCACGGTGCCCGGCGGGCAGCCGCCCGCTCGGCGTGCGAGATGCCGTCGACGCCCACGAGCGACCAGCCGGTGAAGCCGCCCTCGTCGGCCGGCCCGGCCGGGGCCTTGCCCGAGTTGCCGTTGACGAGGTACGGCACGCCCTCCACGTGGGCGGCGTGGAAGACGCCGACGTGGCTGCCGATCATCCCCGCGCCCTTGCCCGTCGTGCGGCGAAAGTCCGCGAGCCAGTCCTCGAGCACTGCCGCCT
Source organism: Streptomyces sp. NPDC027962 (assembly GCF_055566095.1). Lineage (NCBI taxonomy): Bacteria > Bacillati > Actinomycetota > Actinomycetes > Kitasatosporales > Streptomycetaceae > Streptomyces > Streptomyces sp. NPDC027962. The sequence continues at coordinate 66,721 of NZ_JBVHTA010000022.1, read as the reverse complement.
CCTTCCGGTCGCCGAGCCGGCTGGCCTGCTGGACGGTGGGGTCCCGCGGCGGGACGTGCTCGATGACCATGACGGAGCCGATGCGCGGGTCGTCGGCCGCCGCGTCGAGCTGTGCACGGAGTTGCATGATCTGGGCGAGTCCGCCTCCGCGGAGGCTCAGGCTGGATGTGTCCAGGGTGATGAATCGGGTGCCGCGGTGGTCGAAGGTGCGGTGCGCGGGGCCGAATTCGGCGACGAAGTTGTCGATCTTCCCGCCCATCACCTCGTGGTTGCCGGGCACGTAGTACCAGGGCAGTTCGTCGCCGAGCTCCTCCGTCAGCACGCGGCGCGCGAACGCCAGGTCGGCTGATGAGCCCTCGTCGACGAGATCACCGTTGACGACGAGGAAGTCGGGCCGCGCGGCCTTGACCTCCCGCAGCGTCCGCCTGGCCTGGGCGACAAGGGGGCTGTCGGGTGCACGGGCGACGAACTGCGCGTCGGACATCACGGCGAACTGCCAGTCACGCCGCTCGGTCGTGGCCGCGGGGTCGATGAGCGGGTCGACGGTGGTCGGTGGCTCCGGCAGGTCGACCGCGGGCGGCACCTGCGCCTCGAGGCCGTCGATCACGATCCGGCCGGTGTACTGCCGGTTCGCGGCGGTCTCCGCGAGATAGAACCGGTGGACGGACAGCGGCGTCGCCGCACCTTGCGGCACGGGGAACTTCACCTGCTGCCAGCCGATCCAGGTGATGTAGGGGCCGCGGAGCAGCTGGTCGGACCCAGCGGCGTCCTTGAGGTGCAGCGTGGGCCAGGCTCCGTTGCCGTCGCCCTTGATCCAGATCGTGAAGGACTGCGGCCGTCCGGCGACGGCGATCCGCTGCGGCGGGTTGGCGTATGCGGCCCTGGTCGCGGTCGACTGCGTGAAATCGTAGGTGAGTTCGAGCCCGGTGCCGCTGCGTCCGTCCGGTGTCGCCGCGACGGAGCCGCTCGCCCGGGCTTGGCCGAAGGTCCAGGAAGCCGCATCGTCGAAGCCGGTCACCGCCTGTTCGGCGAGGCCGACACTCACGGCGAGGGTTGTGGTGACGCCTTGGGCGGTCGCGGTGATCCGGCCGGCCGTGCCGCTTCCGGTGCGCGCGGTGACGGTGAACGAGCCACTGCCGTCGTCGAGGATGGCGAACAGGCCGTGATCGTAGTCGAGTTGTACGTCGCGGGGCTCGATCGGCGCGCTGTTGCCCTGGGCGTCGAGGCCGAGGATGCCGAAGCTGCCGACGGCGGCCGGGTCGGCGAGTGAGACGCGGCGGGTGGTCGGCTCGATGCGCGCCAGATCGTCGAGCACGGTGAGCCGGATGCTGCCCTGCGCGCCGGCGCGTTCGGCACGGATGTCCGTGGCGCCGCCGCGCCACGCGCGGAAGACGCCGTCGGAGTCGATGCTGCCGATGGACGGTCGCAGGGAGCGCCAGCGCGGGACGCCGGCGGCGGGACCGTACGTCTCGTCGTAGCCGGCGGCGGTCAGCCGGCGGGTCAGACCCGGGAACACCCGTTCCGGATGGCCTCCCTTGACGGGGTCGGCCGTGGGCGCGGCGGCCGCCGGTACGACGGTCTCGACCCAGTAGCCGCGCAGTTTCCCGCTGCCGTCGGGAGCGGTCAGGGCGAGGCCGTTGGGGACTTCGCGCTCGCTGCCGTCGGAGGGGCTGTTCTCCACCTGGAGTGCGTCGGTGCCCGGTTCACGGGCGACGAGGGTCGAGGAGCCGCCGCCGTCGAGGTTGAGGGCGTTGTGCGCACCGGCTTCCTTCATCATCCGGCCGAGCTCGGTGAGGGTGACGCCGCCGCTGTCGGCCTGCCGGCCGTCGACGGTGATGATCTGCATGGCGCGGCCGTCTTCGGAGAATCCGACGGCAGTGCGGGGCGCGGGCGTGTTGTTGCCCGTGCCGTCGTGGTTCTGCGCGACGCCGTCGACGACGAGGAGTTCACGGCCGCCGACGGCCGTGCGCGGCACCGGTCCGCCGTCCGTGCGGGGCCGGTACTCCACCTCGACCGGGTCTCCGGGCCGCAGCGCGGAGAGGAGGGCCGCCCCCGCCTCACGGCCGACGAGCACGGTGGTGCCTGCCGTGACGGGGCCGGCACCGGGCCGGTCGAGCACCGTGACGACCTTGCCGTCGCGTACGACGGCCTCCGCGACGGGGGTGGCGGCGTCGACCGTGAGGGCACGGTCGGCCTCGCCCCAGGCCGAGGTGTAGGCGCCGATCCCGCCCGCCGGGACGTCGGCGGCGTTGTATGCGCCGAGAGCGTGCTGTCCGCCGGGGACGGTGAGTGTGCCGTCGAAGTACAACTGCAGGACGCGGCCCGCCGCGTCGGGTCCGATGCCCACGGCGCGGCCCCTGCCGGGCGCGGGCGAGTGCGCGACGGTGCCGTCCTTGATGCCGGGTCCCAGCGGGGCGCCGGTCTGGTTGATGTCGAAGAAGTCCCCGTTGATGGCGGCAACGGTGCGCCGGCCCTCGCCCGGGTCGTGGCGGGCGGCGAGTTCGGAAACGCTGCCCCGGTGGGCGACCTTGCCGGACGACAGGTAGTCGGCCCGTATCCCACTGCCGCCGAGGTCGACGGCGAGCGAGTCGACACGCAGCCACTTGTCGGCTTCGAGCCGGTCGTACGAGGTGAGCCGCACGCCGGGGGCGATCGCCCGGGAACTTCTGGCGGTCTCGATGCCGTCCGGGTCCGCCACGGCGGCCTCGCCGCTGCCGGAGTCGCTGGCGGGCGGCGGGGCGATGGGCCGCAGTATCTCGGCGGACTTCCGCGGCGGCGGGACGGGTTGGGGATCGGCGACTGCGGGGGCGGTGGCCCCTGCCGTGAGTGCGGAGAGCGCCGCGACCAGCGCGACGGTGTGTCTTGCTCTGCCAAGGCCCACAAGTTCTCCTGAAGGACGGCTGGTTGAGCACGTAGTAAGCGCTGTCGGCGGACAGCATCGCCGGGCCGGGAGGATCGCGCCAGAGGGTCGGAGTGAAGGACGGAGGAACGGGTGACGCCCTGATCATCTTGGCGCGGCACGCCTCCCGTATCCGTTGTCACCACGCATCGGTGTGTGCCGCCCCACCGTTCGGCGCAAGAAATCTGAATCACAGGCCGCCTACGGCGGCTTCTACGTCACACGGACCGGCCCCCTGCGCCCACCGCGCCGGTCCGCGCCGCGGAGCGCGGCACAAAGACGGCCGGGGACGGCGGGCGGGAACGCGAAAGGGCGGGCGGGCCGTCACGGCCCGCCCGCCCCGTATCAGATCAGTGCTGGGCGCTGCGGCGCTTGCGTGCGGCCCACATGATGCCACCGCCGGCTGCGATGACCAGTGCTGCCGCACCCGCGATCAGCGGGGTCGCGCTGGAGCCGCCGGTCTCGGCCAGGCCGCCGCCCGGCGCGTCGGTGCTCGGCTGGGCCGAGGGCGTGGCGGGGGCGCTGGTGCTCGGCGTGGCGCTGGGCACGGGCGAGGACTCGCTCGGCGTCGGCGAAGGGGACGTCGTCGACGGCGAGGGGCTCGGCGTGCTGTCCTCGCACACCGGAGCGGTCTTGGTCTCGTCGCGCGAGAACTTGTCGTCGTCACCGGCCTTGACGATCAGACGGACGGTGACGTCCTTGGTGTGCTCGGGAAGCTCGAGCTTGTCGTGGAATTCGCCCTTGAACGTCTTCGCCGGAAGCAGGTCCTTACCGTCCACCGTGATCGTCACGGTGTTGTCCTTGGTGGGGCTGTACGCGGTCAGGTCGACGCTGACCTCGTCGCAGGTCACCGACCACACCGGAGTGTGCGCGATCGCCGGTGCGGCGGAAAGGCCGACGCCGAGCGCGCCGGCCGACGCGACGGCTATGAAAGCTCCCGTGCGCCGCCACGATCTTCTGATTTCTGTCACTGAGTCCTCCACAATTGCCGCGCCATTCCTCTGGCGGTGCGCGCACAGTACCGCCAGAGCCTCATGGCTCCGCAATCGCCCCATCCGACGCACGAGTACGGCGGCTGAAAACGCGTCAGTCATCGCCCGCGTCGAGTGAGGCGGGTCCACGCGGGCAGAACGAACCAGCACACCACGAACCACACCACCATGGCGATGACCAGCCACAGCGCGATCGTGTCGTCGAGAACCACGCGGAGTATCAGCAGCAGGGCGGACGCCATCGTGCACAGCAGCAACACCAGTCCGAGGACGGTCAGACGCGACGCCCAGGAGACCGTCTGCGGTTTGAGCCGGCGGCCGGTGAGCATCCGGTGGAACGCGACGGGGCCGATCAGCACCCCTGTCGTCGCCGCGCCGAGCACGACGGTCACGGCGTAGATGGTCTGGTCCGTCTGCGACAGTTCGACGAAGCGTGGCTGAAACGCCACGGTCAGCAGAAATCCGAAGAGGATCTGCACCCCGGTCTGGGCGACGCGCAATTCCTGGACCAGGTCGGCCCATCTGCGGTCGGCCCTTTCCTCTTCTGTCTCGTCCCGCCCCGGCCCGCCGTCACCCTTTCCATTGCCCTTCCCTCTGTCCGGGTCCATTGCGCTCAGGCTCCATTCTGTCAAGCGTCGGATTCGCGGAGGGCTCCCGGGCGTTTCCGCCGCTCCTCCTATCGGAGTGCGGCGAGCCGGCGGCCGGCCGGCCCGACGGCCCGCCGACTGCCGAGCGCGTCCCCCCAGGGATCGGTCCGTGCCTGTTCGAGGGCGTCGGCAACGGTCCAGCGGCCCGCGGTCGGTTCCGGGTCCTCCAGCTGCTCCCAGCTGATCGGCGTGGCCACCGGCGCCCCGGGCCTGGCGCGCACGGAGTAGGGCGTCACCGCGGTCTGGGCGTAGCCGTTGCGCTGCACGTCCAGGTAGAGGCGATCCCCGCGGGCGTGTTTGCGCACGGCTGTGGTCAGCCGGTCGGGGTCCCGGCCGGCCAGTGTCTCGGCCACCTCCTGCGCGAAGGCACGGACGCCGTCGAAGTCCGTGTCCCCGGCGAGCGGCACGATCACATGCAGTCCTCGGGAGCCTGTGGTCATCAGCACGGACGGCAGCTCGAGTTCGTCGAGGAGTTCTCCGAGCTGCCGCGCGGCCCGGCACACCGGCCCGAAGTCGTCGCCCGTCGGATCAAGGTCGAAGACCAGCCGGTCGGGCCGCTCCAGGCGGCCCACCCGGGACTGCCAGCGGTGGAAGGTGATGCATGCCTGGTCGACGAGGTGCATGAGGGTGGCGGTGTTGTCGCAGACGGTGTGGTTCACCGTCCCGTCGGCCTTGGCGACCTCCACCCTGCGTATCCAGTCGGGGTAGTTGTCCGGCGGGTTCTTCTGCATGAAGCGGGGGCCGTCGATGCCGTCGGGGTGGCGTTCCAGCATCAAGGGCCGGCCGCGCAGGTGCGGCAGCATGTGGGGGGCGATCGCGCGGTAGTAGTCGGCGAGATCCGCCTTGGTGATCCCGTCGTCGGGAAAGAGCACCTTGTCGGGCCGCTGGATCCGTACCGTTCGTCCGCCGGCCCGCACGTTGTGCGTCCTGCTCTCCGTCACGGGCGCACCATCGCTTCCGCGACGAGCAGGCGCACCGCTGCCGCGATCGACTCGGCGTCGATACCGGACGCGTGCAGTTGTTCCTCTGGCGTGGCGGACGCGGGCATGTTCCGTACCCCGAGCCGTACCAGCCGGGGCATCGGCCGCCCGTCGGAGAACGCCTCCGCCACGGCGTCGCCGATGCCGCCCTCCGGGCGGTGGTCCTCGACGGTCAGCAGGCAGCCGGTGTCGGAGGCGGCGCTCTGCAGCGTCCCGCCGTCGACGGGCTTGACCGAGTAGAGGTCGACGACGCGCACCGGGATGCCCTCGCGCTCCAGCAGGGCCGCGGCGGCGAGCGACTCGTGCACGGTCACACCGGCGGCGACGATGCACACCCGGTCGCGGTGGGAGGAACGCAGCACCTTGCACCCGCCCACCGGGAAGTCCTCGTCGGGTCCGTAGAGCACCGGCATGTCGGCGCGGCTGGTGCGCAGGTAGCTGACGTTGGGCAGGTCCGCCATGGCCGCGACGAGCCGGGCCGTCTGGTGGGCGTCGCACGGGTAGAGGACGGTGCTGCCGGGCACCGAGCGGAACATGGCGAGGTCCTCCAGGCCCATCTGGGAGGGCCCGTCCTGGCCGATGGCGACCCCCGCGTGGGAGCCGACGAGGTTGATGGAGGCGCGGCTGACGGCCGCCATGCGCACGAAGTCGTGCGCGCGGGTCAGGAAGGCGGCGAACGTCGAGGCGAAGGGCACGTAGCCCCTGGCGTACATGCCCACGGCCGCGGCGACAAGCTGCTGTTCGGCGATGTAGCACTGGAAGTGGCGGCCGGGGTGCTCCTTGGCGAAGTACTCGGTGCGTGTGGAGTCGCCCACTTCGGCGTCGAGTGCCACGACGTCCGTGCGTGCGAAGCCCAGGGCGGCGAGCGCCTGGCCGTACGCGGTGCGGGTGGCGACCTCGTCACCGACCTCGTACACCGGCAGGGTGAGCCCGGCGGTGCGGCGGGCGTGCAGGACGCGGGCCTGTGGCGGCGGCTGGACCTCGACCGTGGTGCCGCGTACGCCGCCCAGTTCCTCGATCGCCTCCTGGGCGTCGGGCAGCGGCTTGCCGTGCTTGCCTTCCTGGTCCTGGACCGTGGCGACTCCACGGCCCTTCTCGGTGCGGGCGATGACGGCGGTGGGCCGGCCGGCGGTGGCCGCCGCTTCGGACAGGGCGTCGTCGACGGCACGGACGTCGTGTCCGTCGATCTCGACGGTGTGCCAGCCGAAGGCCTGAAGCCGGCGGGCGTAGGCGTCGAGGTCCCAGCCGAAGCGGGTGGGACCCCGCTGGCCGAGCCGGTTCACGTCGAGGATGAGCGTCAGGTTGTCCAGCCGCTCGTAGGAGGCGTGCTCGACGGCCTCCCACACCGCCCCTTCCGCCATCTCGCTGTCACCGGACACCACCCATACGCGGTACGGGATCTGGTCCAGCCTCTTGCCCGCGAGGGCCATGCCGACGCCGACGGGCAGTCCCTGGCCCAGCGATCCTGTGGCGACGTCCACCCAGGGCAGTCGTGGAGTGGGGTGCCCTTCGAGGCGGCTGCCGCGTTGGCGGAAGGTGCGGAGTTCCTCTTCGTCGATCGCCCCCGCGGCCCGGTACAGGGCGTACAGCAGCGGCGAGGCGTGGCCCTTGGAGAGTACGAGCCGGTCGTTGCCGGGGTGCTCGGGGCGGCTGAAGTCGTAGCGCAGATGGCGGGCCAGGAGTACGGCCCCGAGCTCGGCCGCGGACATGGAGGACGTCGGATGTCCGGAGCCCGCAGCGTCGGCGGCGCGCACAGCGTCCACGCGCAACTGCTGTGCCAGATCTGCGAGTTGTTCGTCCTGCATTTCACTGCTCCTTGGAGGGTGCGCCGACGACCCGGGCCAGTTCGGGCGAGGCGGTGTCCAGCGGGACCGATCCGGAACGTACGAGGCCCAGTTGGACCGCCTGGCGTGGCAGTACGGCGTCCAGGACCCAGTCGGCGGCGACGCGCACCCGGTTGCCGGGCATCGCGGCAAGGTGGTAGCCACGGGTGACGGCGCCGGCGAGCGGGCCGGAGAGTGTCACCCCGAGGGGGTTGGCGGCGGCCTTGACGCCGCCGAGGTCCACGGCGAAACCCAGGTCGTGATGGACGTAGGCACGCCGGATGCCCCGGCCGAGGGAGGCCGCGACGTTGTGTCCGGCCGTCTTGCCCTGGCGGGCGGCGTGTTGGGCGGTCATGGGTGTGTACTCGCCGGGCCGGGTGACGTCGGGGACCGCGGCGGCGTCCCCGCAGGCGAACACCTCGGGGTGACCGGGCACGGTGAGAGCGGGGTCGACGACCAGCCGGCCGCGCTCGACGGGCAGCCCGACGTCGGAGACCAGCGGGTCGGGGCGTACACCGACGCACCAGACCAGTGTGCGGGTGGCGATGTCGTCGCCGTCGTCGAGGAGCGCTCCGGTCGCGGTGGCCTCCTTGACGGACGTCTTCGTGCGTATCTCGACGCCGCGTTCGCGCAGTACCCGGTCCGCGGTGCCGGAGAGCCTGTGGTCGAGTTCGGGGAGCACCCGGTCCGCGATGTCCACCAGCAGCCAGCGCGTCCGGCCGTCCGCGTTCCCGGCACGCTGCCTGCACGCGAGCGCCTTGGTGAACATGGCGCCGTGGGCGGCCACTTCGGTGCCCGTGTATCCGGCGCCGACGACGACGAAGGTGCGGCGGGCGGCACGCTCCTCCGCGCTGCCCGCCGAGGCGGCGAGCTCCATCTGCCGGGTGACGTGGTCCCGCAGGTAGAGGGCTTCCGGCAGGCCCCGGAAGCCGTGCGCGTGCTCGGCGATGCCAGGCACCGGAAGCAGCTTGTTGACGCTGCCGACGGCGAGCACGAGCCGGTCGTAGTCGAGCCGGCCGCCGTCACCCTCCGGCCCTTCGTAGTGGACGTGCCGTTCGGCGAGATCGACCCCGGTGGCCGTGCCGAGGACCAGACGTGCCTGGGGAAGGGCGCCGGGGAGCGAGACCGTCACACGGCGCGGTTCGAGGATGCCCGCCGCGACCTGGGGGAGCAGCGGCAGGTAGAGGAAGTAGTCGGTCGGGTTGAGCAGGATCACCTCTGCCTGATTGCGCAGGGTCCGCACGAGTGTGCGGGCGGCGTGGAATCCGGCGAATCCGGCTCCGACGACAACGACTCGGGAACGGCTCACGATCGGCTCCGTTCGCGTACGGGGGCGGGTACGGCGAGCGGCATCCGGGTGCCCCTGGCCTCGGCCGCCAAACCCGGCGGCGGCGGGGCCCGGACGGGCTGCCCTACTCGTACGTGCGGTGGTTCGGCCGGTCCTCGACCACCGGCGTCGCCGGGGGCACGACCACGCGACGGCGCCGGGCGATGCTGGTGAAGGTGGCGACTCCGATGATGCCGACGGCCATCAGGATCAGGCCGATCACGTCGAGGTTGGCGCCCTTCACCTCCCAGTCGGTGGCGAACGTGAGGATCGCTCCGGCCGCGATCAGGATGATGCAACCACCCAGACCCATATGACTCACCTTTTCTCTTGTCGTCGGCTTCTTCGATTCCGTCGTGGTCGCGTTGCGGGTACCCGCCCGAGGTAGTGACATGCATGTGCCCCCGGGCGGTGGGCCCGCGACGGCGGTTCTGGATAGGGCACGGCGCGCAACGGATCAAGAGCGGGCCGGGGAGTGCAAGGTCACAGCGGTCAGCACTGCTGTGACTCTGGGTGTCTGTCCTAACATCCGGAGCATGACGGTCCTCCCCGATGACGGGTTCTCACTGGCCGCCGAGTTCCCGGATGCGACCCATGAGCAGTGGCAGCGCCTGGTCGAAGGCGTGCTGCGCAAGGCAGGCAAGGACGTGACGGGCACGGCGGCCGAGGACGCGCTGTCCACGGCTCTGGAGGACGGGATCGCCACCCGTCCTCTCTACTCCTCCCCCGGCACGCCCCACGGTGGTGCGGACGCGGCCGGTTTCCCCGGCTTCGCCCCGTTCACCCGCGGCGGCAGGGCACAGGGCGCTTCGCTCGCCGGCTGGGATGTACGCCAGCGCCACGACAGGCCTGATCCGGTCCGTACCAACGAGGCGGTCCTGACCGACCTCGAGAACGGCGCCGCGTCCATCTGGCTGGCGGTCGGCGAATCCGGTGTGCCTCTCGACGGTCTCGGCGCGGCGCTGGAGGGCGTCTACCTGGACCTGGCTCCTGTGGTGCTCGACGCGGGCGATGCCTTCGACGCGGCGGCACGGGAGCTGCTCGCGCTGTACGAGAAGAGGGGCGTTGCCCCGGAGGCGGCGCTCGGCAACCTCGGCGCAGACCCGTTGGGGCATGCCGCGCGCACCGGCCGTTACGCCGGCCTCGACGACCGGACGGCCGCGGCGGCCGAGCTCGCCACCCTCTGCGACGGCACCTATCCGGGCCTGCGGGCGGTGGCGGTCGACGCGCTGCCGTACCACGAGGCGGGGGCGACGGCCGCCCAGGAGCTGGGCTGCTCCTTGGCCACCGGCGTCTCCTGGCTGCGTGATCTGACGGCAGCCGGCCTGGACGCGCAAGCGGCCTGCGGTCAGCTGGAGTTCCGGTACGCCGCCACCGCGGACCAGTTCCTGACCATCGCCAAGCTCCGCGCGGCCCGCCGGCTGTGGGCACGAGTGGCCGAGGTGTGCGGGGTGACCGGTGGCGCCGGAGCACAGCGGCAGCATGCCGTGACCTCCTCCGTGATGATGACGCGGCGCGACCCGTGGGTGAACATGCTGCGCACGACGGTCGCCTCGCTCGCCGCGGGTGTGGGCGGCGCCGACGCGGTGACGGTCCTGCCCTTCGACCACGCCCTGGGCCTCCCGGACGCCTTCGCGCGCCGCATCGCCCGCAACACCTCCACGATCCTGCTGGAGGAGTCGCACCTGGGCCGGGTCGTCGACCCGGCGGGCGGCTCCTGGTACGTCGAACAGCTCACGGACGAACTCGCGCAGGCGGCCTGGGCCTGGTTCCAGGAGATCGAGGCGGCCGGCGGTCAGGCCGCCGCGCTGGAAAGCGGGCTGATCGGAGAACGCATCGGCGCCGCTTGGGCGAACCGCAGCAGGAAGCTGGTGACGCGCCGCGAACCGGTCACCGGAGTCAGCGAGTTCCCGATTCTCGGGCAGCCGGCCGTGCAGCGTGACCCGGCGCCGCGACGGCCCGGCGGCGGGCTGCCCGTGGTCCGCCGCGACGAGGCCTTCGAAGCGCTGCGGGCCCGTTCCGACGCGCATCTGACGGCGACCGGGGCGCGGCCCAAGGTGTTCCTCGCGGCCCTCGGCCCGGCGTCGGCGCACACCGCGCGGGCGGGTTTCGCCGCCAACCTCTTCCAGGCCGGCGGCTTCGAACCCGTCCACGACCCGGTGACCGTCGACGCGGCCTCCGCCGCGGCGGCGTTCGCCGCGAGCGGCGGGTCCGTGGCGTGCATCTGCTCCAGCGACACGCTCTACGCCGAGCAGGCCGGTCCGGTGGCACAGGCCCTGAAGGCCGCGGGCGCACTGCGGGTGTTCCTCGCCGGGCGGCCCGGCGAACAGCGTGAGACGTACGAGAGGGCCGGTGTCGACGAGTTCGTCGTCGCGGGCGGCGACGCGGTCGCCGTGCTGGCCTCGGCCCTCGACCGGATCGGAGTGGCGTGATGGGCATCCCGGATTTCACGGGTATCGAGCTGGGGCCCGCTGCCGCGGGCACGGCCGGTGAGGAGCAGTGGCGGGCGGCCGTCGAGGCGGCCACCGGGAAGGACGCCGGCGAGCTGGTGTGGGAGACACCAGAAGGCATTCCGGTGAAGCCTCTGTACACGGACCGTGATCTGGCGGGCGTCGACTTCCTCGGTACGTATCCGGGCGTCGCGCCGTATCTGCGCGGCCCGTATCCGACGATGTACGTCAACCAGCCCTGGACCATCCGTCAGTACGCGGGTTTCTCCACGGCCGAGGAGTCCAACGCCTTCTACCGGCGCAATCTCGCGGCCGGCCAGAAGGGCCTGTCGGTCGCCTTCGACCTGCCGACGCACCGCGGATACGACAGCGACCACCCCCGGGTGACCGGCGATGTCGGCATGGCCGGTGTGGCGATCGACTCGATCTACGACATGCGGCAGCTGTTCGACGGCATCCCGCTGGACCGTATGAGCGTGTCGATGACGATGAACGGCGCGGTCCTGCCGGTCCTCGCTCTGTACATCGTGGCCGCGGAGGAGCAGGGCGTACCGCCGGACAAGCTGGCGGGGACCATCCAGAACGACATCCTCAAGGAGTTCATGGTCCGCAACACCTACATCTATCCGCCCGGCCCCTCGATGCGGATCATCTCGGACATCTTCGCGTACACCTCGCAGAAGATGCCCCGCTACAACTCCATCTCCATCTCCGGCTACCACATCCAGGAGGCCGGAGCCACCGCCGACCTGGAGCTTGCGTACACCCTCGCCGACGGCATGGAGTACCTGCGGGCGGGGATCGCCGCGGGCATGGACGTCGACGCGTTCGCGCCGCGGCTGTCCTTCTTCTGGGCGATCGGCATGAACTTCTTCATGGAGGTCGCCAAGCTGCGCGCGGCGCGGCTGCTGTGGGCGAAGCTGGTGCGGACGTTCGATCCGAAGAACCCCAAGTCGCTGTCGCTGCGCACCCATTCGCAGACCTCCGGCTGGTCGCTGACGGCGCAGGACGTCTTCAACAACGTCACCCGCACCTGTGTCGAGGCGATGGCCGCGACCCAGGGGCACACCCAGTCGCTGCACACCAACGCCCTCGACGAGGCGCTGGCCCTGCCGACCGACTTCTCCGCCCGGATCGCCCGCAACACCCAGCTGCTGCTGCAGCAGGAGTCGGGCACCTGCCGGGTCATCGACCCGTGGGGCGGCAGCGCGTACGTGGAGAAGCTCACGCACGACCTCGCCCGGCGCGCCTGGCAGCACATCGAGGAGGTGGAGGCCGCGGGCGGCATGGCGAAGGCCATCGACGCCGGCATCCCCAAGCTCCGCGTGGAGGAGGCCGCGGCCCGCACCCAGGCCCGGATCGACTCCGGCCGGCAGCCGGTGATCGGCGTCAACAAGTACCGCGTCGAGAGCGACGAGCAGATCGAGGTGCTCAAGGTCGACAACTCCCAGGTGCGCACCCAGCAGGTCGAGAAGCTGCGGCGGCTGCGCGCGGAGCGCGACGACGCCGCCTGCCGGGACGCGCTGCACGCCCTGACCGCGGCGGCAGAGGCCGGTCCGGCGCAGGGCGGTGGCCTGGAGGGCAATCTGCTGGCGCTGGCCGTGGACGCGGCCCGGGCCATGGCGACCGTCGGAGAGATCTCCGACGCCCTGGAGAAGGTGTACGGCCGGCACTCGGGCCAGATCCGTACGATCTCCGGTGTGTACAGAAACGAGGCCGGCATGTCACCCGCGGTGGACACAACCCGCGCCTTGGTCGAGGAGTTCGAGCAGGCGGAGGGCCGGCGACCGCGCATCCTGGTCGCGAAGATGGGCCAGGACGGCCACGACCGCGGCCAGAAAGTCATCGCCACCGCCTTCGCCGACCTCGGTTTCGACGTCGACGTCGGCCCGCTGTTCCAGACGCCGGCAGAGGTCGCCCGCCAGGCAGTGGAGGCCGACGTCCACATCGTCGGCGTCTCGTCGCTGGCCGCGGGTCATCTGACGCTGGTGCCGGCGCTGCGCGAACAGCTGGCGGCCGAGGGGCGCGAAGACATCATGATCGTGGTCGGCGGTGTGATCCCGCCGCAGGACGTCCAGGCGCTGCGCGACGCGGGTGCGGCGGCGGTCTTCCCGCCGGGCACGGTGATCCCGGACGCGGCGCGGGACCTGGTGCGGACCCTGGCCGGCTCGCTCGGCCACGAGATCTAGGGCGGCCGATGCCGCCGAAAATCGACGTCGACGCCTACGTCAAGGGCGTCCGTGACGGGTCGCGGGCGTACATCGCCCGCGCCGTCACGCTCGTGGAGTCCTCACGTCCCGACCACCGGGCGCTCGCCCAGCAGTTGCTGACCGGGCTCCTGCCGTACGCGGGGGCGGCAAGACGGGTGGGGATCAGCGGTGTGCCCGGAGTCGGCAAGTCGACGTTCATCGACGCGCTCGGCTCCATGCTGACCGCTCTGGGCCACCGTGTCGCCGTCCTCGCCGTCGACCCGTCCTCCACCCGCACCGGGGGCTCCATCCTGGGCGACAAGACCCGCATGGAGCGCCTGGCGGTGGACCCGGCAGCCTTCGTGCGGCCCTCCCCCAGCTCCGGGACTCTGGGCGGGGTCGCCAAGGCGACCCGGGAGACGATGGTCGTGATGGAGGCCGCCGGCTACGACGTCGTGCTGGTGGAGACGGTCGGGGTCGGCCAGTCGGAGACCGCAGTGGCGGGCATGGTCGACTCGTTCCTGCTGCTCAGCCTCGCCCGCACCGGTGACCAGCTGCAGGGCATCAAGAAGGGCGTGCTGGAACTGGCCGATGTCATCGCCGTGAACAAGGCGGACGGACCGCACGAGCGCGACGCCCGCTCGGCCGCCCGCGAACTCGCCGGCGCGCTGCGGCTGCTGCATCCCGCCGACGCCGCGTGGACTCCGCCGGTGCTGTCGTGCAGCGCCCGGGAGGGCACCGGTCTCGACGTGCTGTGGGGGCGGCTGGAGCAGCACCGCGCGGTACTGGACTCGACCGGCGCTCTCGACGCCAAACGCCGTGACCAGCAGGTCGAGTGGACGTGGGCGATGGTCCACGACACCCTGCTGGACCGACTGCGCCGGCACCCCGGCGTACGCGAACTCGCGCCCGGCCTCGAGCAGTCGGTACGGGGCGGGGAACTGACCGCCACGCTGGCGGCCGAACGCATCCTCGACGCCTTCGGGCGGCCGGAGCCTCATTAGGGGAGCGGGCGGCCGGGTGCGAAGGTCCGCCGATCCTCCGCACCCGGCCGGTTCTCCCATCCCATGGCCGCTCGGCCGATCTTCGGGTCCCCGCCCTCGCCGGTTCCAAACATCGCCTCCTCATTCTGCCCCGCCGCGTCGCCTCGGGCCGCTCGCTCCGCGCCTGTGTCGCAGGCCGGCGACCGGGTACCCGGGCCCCGGCAGCCGCCCCGACAGGGCTGGTACGGGAAGACAGTGGAAGGCGAGCAGCAATGGCACAGTTGGTGAGAGAAGTCATGACGGCCGGTGCGGCGGCGGTACGGCCGGACGCCTCACTCGTCGAAGCGGCGCGGCTCATGCGGGACATGGACATCGGAGATGTCCTGGTCGCCGAAGGCGATCATGTGGTCGGCGTGCTCACGGACCGGGACATCACCCTGCGTTCCGTCGCCGAGGGCGCGGATCCCGCAGGTGTCAGTGTCGCCTCCGCGTGCACCCCCGACCCGGTGTGCGTCGGCCCCGACGACGCGGTGGCCTCGGCCGTCCGCCTGATGCGCACCCACGCGGTGCGCCGGCTGCCGGTGGTGGAGGACGGCCGCCCGCTCGGGGTGGTGAGCATCGGCGATCTCGCGGTTGCCCAGGATCCGGGCTCCGCGCTGGCGGACATCAGCCTGGCCGACAGCAACAACGAAAGGACCTGATCATGCAGATCGCGTTTCTGAGCGCCCCGGAAGGTGTGGAGCAGGTCGAACTCACCGAGCCGTGGAAGGCTGTGACCGCCACCGGCGACCAGCCCCGGCTGATCTCGACGCGGTCCGGTCGGGTGCAGGCTTTCCACCACCTCGACAAGGCGGACACCTTCCCTGTCGACGACGTGGTCTCCGACGCCTCGGTGGACGACTTCGGAGCCCTGATACTGCCCGGCGGCGTGGCCAACCCGGACGCGCTGCGGACGGACGCGGACGCGGTGGCCTTCGTCAAGGCGTTCTTCGAGGCCGGAAAGCCGGTGGCGGCCATCTGCCACGCGCCGTGGACGCTGGTCGAGGCCGATGTGGTGCGTGGCCGCACCCTGACGTCGTGGCCGAGTCTGCGCACGGACATCCGCAACGCCGGCGGCGAGTGGGTGGACGAGCAGGTGCACATCTGCGAGGGCGCGCCCGGCACCCTGATCACCAGCCGCAAGCCGGGCGACCTGAAAGCGTTCTGCGAGGCGTTCACCAGCGAGTTCGCCAAGGCTTCCGGCGTCGGCGCGGGCCGCTGAAGCACGCCGTCGCGGCGGCCGCTGAAGCGCGCACGGCCGCACGGCCGAGCCCCCGCCCATGCCCTGCGGGGCGCCGGGGGCCGCGCCTCGGGCGCGCCCGGCGCTCTGTTCCGCCCTCGGGCGCGCCCGGGCCCTGCCCTCGGGCGTCGCCGGCCGGGTCGTGCCCTCAGGAGGCGTGCCCGGGCCGGGCGCTCCTCAGGCGTGCCGGGACCGGGCGCCGGAGCGGGTGCGGCCCGACGCGACGGGGCGCTCCGGGTGACGCCGGAGGTACTCGGCCTCCAGGTCCGCCATCCGCACGTTGTGCGCTTCCAGGGCGGCGGCCGAGCCGTAGAGCAGGGTGTCGTGACGGCTGCGGTGGATGGTCTGCAGTTCCCGCAGCAGATCTTGTTCGCCGAGGTCTGCCGGGTCGACGCCCTTGTGCCGGTGCTCGCTCTCGTTCACGGCAACCGTCCCCTTCCGAGTGGTGGTGGCGTGTGGTGGATGGCCTCCCGGGTACCCGCTCGTGACGCGATACCCGGACTCCGAGGGAGGAAGTCATGCAGCTCTCGTTTCTCACCCCTCTCTACGAGCGTCCAGGCCCTTGGGCCAGCGTTCACATCGACATGGGCCAGGAGGACGAGTCCACCACGACACGCCGTGAGCTGCAGGCCAGGGATGTGTGCGACTCCCTCTCGCGCCAAGGGGCCGACGACGCGACCGGGCGCGCCGTGTACGACGCCCTGGTGTCCGGGCCGGAAAGGAGCCACGGCGCCGGGCGTGCCGTCTTCGCCGCCTCCGGCCGGGTCGTCCTCGATCCGCCCCTGGCCACCCGCCCGCCCGTCGCCGTCGACGCCCGGTGGTCGGCGCTGCCGCACGTGTCTCCCCTCCTCGACCTCGCCGCTCAGGAACCGGTGTGCCTCGTCGCGTACATCGACCGGCTGGGCGCCGACCTGGAGGTACGCACCCCGCTGGGCGCCAGGCGCGCCGGGCAGGCCGAGGGGCGGGACTGGCCGATCCGCCGGACCGGCCGGGACGACTGGTCGGAGCGTCAGTTCCAGCAGAGCGTGGAGAACACCTGGGAGTACAACGCGGGTGAGATCGCCGATGCGATCGTCGCCTGCGACGAGCAGGTGGGCGCCGATCTGGTGGTGCTGGCCGGTGACGTCCGCGAGCGCCGCCTGGTCCACGACAAGCTGCCCGCCCGGCTGCGCCCCCGCGCCGTCGAGACCGCGCACGGCGGCCGTGCGCAGGGCGCGGCCACCCGGCTGCTGGACGAGGACATCGAACGCGCCCGCCAGGAGCACCTGCGCCGTAGGGCCGACGAGGAGCTGGACCGTTTCCGCTCCGCCCA
The DNA here is from genome assembly GCF_055566095.1 of Streptomyces sp. NPDC027962. NCBI lineage: Bacteria > Bacillati > Actinomycetota > Actinomycetes > Kitasatosporales > Streptomycetaceae > Streptomyces > Streptomyces sp. NPDC027962. The sequence goes on along the minus strand of NZ_JBVHTA010000022.1, from coordinate 49,840 downwards.
CGACGCGGCCGCGGAGGGCGTGCCCGCACTCGTGGAGGCGGCGCGCGAGCACCGGATAGCCGAGCTCTTCGTACGGCCGGACGGTCCCGACACGCGCCGCGAGGTCTGGGTGGGGCACGATCCCGATCAACTCGCCGTACGGCGCACGGAGTCGCAGTACCTGGGCGACAGCCACCCGGTTGCCGCCCGTGCCGACGACGCGTTGTTGCGTTCGGCGGTGGTGACCGGCGCCGCAGTGCAGAGCCTGCCGGCCCACAGCGCTCGCGACGCCGGCACCGCCGGCGACGTCCCCGTCGGCGGCCTGGGTGCGCTGCTGCGCTGGCCGTACCAGGGAATGGAACGGCGATGAGCACCGAGCGGACTCCCGGACATGAGCAGCAGCGCGCAGTGCTGCACGCGCTCCTCGACGACCACGGCCGCACGTACGCCGAGGAGGCGGGGATCAAGCTGCGCGACACCCCGCAGCCTCTCTACCGGCTGCTCGTCCTCGCTCACCTGCTGAGCGCCCGCATCCGCGCCTCCGCTGCCGTCGCCGCCGCCAAGGAGCTGAGCAGGGCGGGGATGCGCAGCCCCGAGGCCATGGCACGGGCCTCCTGGCAGGACCGGGTCGACGCCCTCGGGCGTGGCGGCTACCGCCGCTACGACGAGCGCACGGCGACCCAACTGGGCGACGGGGCGGAGTTGCTGATCGAACGGTACGGCGGCGATCTGCGCCGCATGCGCGAGAGGGCCGGCGGCGACGTCGACGACCTGCGAGGCCTGCTGCGGGAGATACCGGGCATCGGTCCCGCGGGCGCGGAGATCTTTCTGCGGGAGGTCCAGTGCGTCTGGCCCGAGGCGGGGCCGTTGCTGGACGAGAAGGCCCTGCAAGGCGCCCGGCGGCTCGGGGTCGCCGACGATCCCGCGACGCTGCTGAAACTCGTGGACGACGCCGACACGGCGCATCTGGCGGCCGGTCTGGTGCGGGCCGCGCTGGACAAGGAGCTGGCCGGGTCCGTGAAGGAACACGCGGCGGCCTGAGTGCACGAACGCGAATGCCGGATGCCGTGGGAGGAACCCTGCAGCATCCGGCATTCGCTTCGGAACTCGTCGGACGGTCACCTTCCCAGTGACCGCTTGAGCTCTTCCTTGTTCATCGACGACCGGCCGTGCACATTGCGGCGCTGTGCCTCCGCGTACAACTGGTCGTAGGTCGGACCTTCGGATCCGCTGTGCGAACGCTTGCCGCCCCGCCGGGAGGACGACATGTCCTGCGTGGAGCTCTTGCTCGCGGTCTTGGACTCGCCGGAGCGGGCGCGCTCCTTGTTGACCGTGCGCGCGGCGATCTCCTTGGCGCGCTTCTCGCTCGTTCCGCGCTGCTCGGCGCCTTCCTTGATGTGCTCGTACTGTCGTTCCCTCTTGGGACTCGAACCGCGAGGCATGACCACTCCTTCGTCACCCGGGGAAGGGAAACCAACCCCTCCACCGTGCGCCGCACCCCATCAGGCCGCAATTGCCGCGGCCGTGGGCGCGGCCGATCGGGTACTGCGGTTACCCCGGGCTCCCGCGGGCATTCCGCGTCCGCCCCGCTCCGTGCCATTCACCTCGTTGCTATCCGTCCTCGCGGTCCACGCATCTGCCGGGCGGGGTGAGCGCGCGTAAAATCCTGAGGGCGCGATCACCCACTGGTCTGGTCGCCTTGGCTGCTCGAGATGGGAGTGGTCGTGATCATGCCACCCCACGGTGCTTCCGGCGCGGGCGGCGGCCGGAAAGGGTCGGCGACCGTCGTCCGTCTGGCCGAGGAGAACACCGCCCTCCGCGAGGAACGCAACCGGCGTCATCTGACCGACCTCGCCGTCGGGATCCTCGCGGCCCAGCTGCGCACATCACCCTCGGAGGCCGGCGAACATCTCGCCAGGCTCGCCGAGTCGGCCTCGATGAGCCCCGAGGACATCGCGGCGGACATCGTCAACGGTGTCGCCGGATCCATCGTCGTGGCCTCGTCCGGTACGTCCGCGGACACACCCGGCGACGACGCGGAGGAGGCAGCGGCACCGTCTCATGCGGAAGCCCGCCGACTGCGCCGGGTGGTCACCGCCGCCGAGGTTTCCGACACGGTGACACAGGCCGCCGTCACACTGTTGGAGGGCGGTCTGAAGCCCCTTGGCGTGGAGGCTCTGTGGCTGTGGCAGCTGACCGGCTCCGGCTGTCTGCGCCTGGCCGGACACGCCGGAGTGAGCGCCCTCGAGGCGGCCCAGTGGTTCTGGATCCCCCCGGCGGCCCCCGCGCCGATCCGCTCGGCCTTCGCCGACGGCGCGCCCGTGTGGCTGCCTGCAGGTCCCGAGCCGGGAGATGTGCTGCCCGGACCCTCCGACCGCGCGGCTCGGGCCCTCTTCCCCCTGCGGCTGCGGGGCAGGACCGTGGGGCTGGCGCTTGCCGTGTGGCCGGACAGCGCCGATCTGGACGGCAGGCTCCGCGCGTCGCTCACCGAACTGATCGAGGTCGCGGCGAACGTGCTGGCGGCCGAACCGCTGACGCCGTCGGAACAGCCGGCGCTGGACGACCTGCTCGACGCGCTGGTCCACCCCGCGATGGCCCTCAAACGCGACCCCCACACCTCGGCCCTGCTGGTCGAGCATGTGAACGGACCGGCCGGTGAGGCACTGGGCGGCTCCCACCGGGCCGTGGGGCTGCCCGTCGAGGCCGCGTTCCCGCTGCTCCACGCAGATCTCGAGGCGATGTCGCGCCGCGCGCACTACGCGAGCTTCCCGCAGCGGGCGGCGCGGCTGCCCGCCGAGCACACGGCCGACTCCGCGGGTCCGCTGCTCGACGTGAGGGTGCTTCCGGTGGACGCGGACCGGACCATCGTGCTGTGGCACACGTACACCGACCGCCGTACGGCCGTCGGGCGCGCCGTGGGCCGGCTGCAGGGTCTCGCCCTGTTCGAGGACGACCTCGGTACAGGGCGGTCGACGTGGACCGATCAGACATACGCGATCTTCGGAATGGAGCGCGGCTCGCCGCCCGTACCGCTCACCGAGCTGCGGCCGCGCGTCCACCCCGATGACGCGGACGAACTCGCCGAACTCCTCACCGACCTGGTCGAGCGCCGCAAGGGTGCGGCGGCCGTGGTGCGGGTGGTCCGCCAGGACGGCGGGCTGCGCCATGTCAGGATCGCCGCGGAGCCACTGCTGCACGGCGCGGCCCTGTCGGGAATCACCGGTGTCTACCAGGACATCTCCGCCGAGTACCACACCGAGCTCGCACTGACGGCGACGTTCGACCAGCTGACGGCGGTGCGGGCGCAGGCAAGTCTGCGGCACCGGCTGGTGCTCCAGCTCCAGCAGGCGATCGTGCCGGAGGTGCCGTCGCTGACGAAGCTGCAGGGTCTCGGCGCGGCGGCACGCTACCGCCCCGCGGCGCAGGAGTACCGCGTGGGCGGCGACTGGTACGACATCCTGCCGCTGCCCGGCGGAAAGGTGCTGATGGCGGTCGGCGACATCGCGGGCCACGGGATCGACGCGGCCACCGGCATGGTCGCGCTGCGCAACGCGCTGCGCGGCCTCGCGTTCACCGGCCACTCCCCCGGCCGCCTGATGGCCTGGCTCAACGAAGTGACCCTGCATGCTTCGGGGCATCCCACGGCCACGGCTGTCTGTGCGCTGTACGATCCCGAGGACCGGACGCTGCGCTGGGCGAGCGCCGGTCATCTGCCGCTTCTGCTGCTGCGGCAGGGCACGGCACAACTGCTGGAGCCCCCGCACGACATCCTGCTCGGCGCGGCGCGCTCCCCCGTCTACCGGGAGCAGACGACGCAGCTGCGCTGCGGCGACACCCTCCTGCTGTACACGGACGGGCTGATCGAGCGCCGTCACGGCGGCCTGGACCAAGGGCTGGCGGCGCTGTGCCGCACCGCGGAGGAGCTCACGTCATGCGGGCTCGACGAGCAGGTCGACCGGCTGCTGAGCGCCGCGACGGGTGACACGGACGACGACACGAGCCTCATCGCCATCCGCCTCGGTTGACGCCGACGCCCTTTCGTCGGCCCGCGTCCGCCGTCTGCGAGCAGGGCGGGCGCAGGTCAGCCCCGCTGCTCCAGCAAGTGCCGGATCTTCGCCATGAGGTGGTCCGCGTCGACCGGCTTGGCCACGTAGTCGTCCGCTCCTGCGGCCAGCGCCTCGTCCCGGTCGCCCCGCATGGCCTTGGCGGTGACCACGATGATCGGCACGTGCGCGGCGTGCGGCAGCTTTCTGATCGCCGCCATGGCCGCGTAGCCGTCCATGCCGGCCATCATCACGTCCATGACCACAAGATCGACCTCGTGGTGGGCCCGGAGCAGGTCGATGCCGGCTCTGCCGTTGTCCGCCTGCAGGACGTGCACCCCTTCGCGCTCGAGTACCTCGGTGAGGGCGAAGACGTTCCGTGTGTCGTCGTCCACCAGCAGCACCGTGCGCCCGGTCGCGGGGGTGTTGGTCTGCGGGCCGGTGGCGCCGTGCGCCCGGGTCTCGTCCTGGGGCTCCGCCTGGGGGGAGCCCCTGCGGTGGGCCGGCAGATAGAGGGTGAAACAGCTGCCGCGGCCGGGGGTGCTCTGCGCCTCCAGGGCGCCGCCCAGCAACCGGGCGACCTCCCGGCTGATCGACAGTCCGAGGCCGGTGCCTCCGTAGTGGCGGGACGTGGTTCCGTCGCCCTGCTGGAACGCGCCGAACATGCTCTCCAGCCGGTCGGCCGGAATACCGATGCCCGTGTCGAGGACCCGGAAGGCGACGACGGGCCCGGAGTCCCGCAGCGAGGGCGGCAGTTCCTCCTCGCCCGCGATGGCGACCCGCAGCTCGACCCGGCCCTGGTCGGTGAATTTCAGGGCGTTGGACAGCAGGTTGCGCAGCACTTGACGGAGCCGGGACTCGTCGGAGGTGAGCCACTGCGGCGCGTCCGGTTCCGCGGTGACCACGAAGGCGAGTTCGCGTTCGGTGGCGACGGGGCGGAAGGTGGCTTCGACGTGCTCCAGCAGCCCGGTGAGCGGGAACGCCGCAGGGTGGATGGGCATCTTTCCCGCCTCGACCTTGGACAGGTCCAGGATGTCGTTGATCAGCTGCAGCAGGTCGGAGCCCGCGGAGTGGATCACCTCGGCGTAGTCGACCTGCTTCTCCGTCAGGTTGCCCTCGAGGTTCTGGGCGAGCAACTGGGCCAGGATGAGCAGGCTGTTGAGCGGGGTGCGCAGTTCATGGCTCATGTTGGCCAGGAACTCCGACTTGTACATCGAGGTGCGGGAGAGCTGCTGCGCTCGGGCCTCCAGCTCCTGGCGTGCCTGCTCGATCTCCAGGTTCTTGCGCTCGATGTCGCGGTTGCGGTCGGCGAGCAGCGCCGCCTTCTCCTTGAGTTCGGCGTTGGAGCGCTGCAACTCCTCCTGGCGGGCCTGGAGTTCCTTGGACCGTGCGCTGAGCTCGGCGGTGAGCCGCTGGGAGCGCCCGAGCAGCTCATCGGTGCGGGTGTGGGCGATCAGCGTGCCGACGTTGATGCCGACCGACTCGATGAACTGGTCGAGGAAGTCGCGGTGGACGACGGTCAGCGGCCGCACCGAGGCGAGCTCGACGACACCCAGCAACTGGTCCTCCAGGACCACGGGCAGCACGATCAGGTGGCTCGGATCCACTTGTCCGGTTCCTGAGAAGACCGTCGCATAGCCGGGCGGCAGGTCGTGGACCTGGATGGCGCGCCGGCTGCGGGCCGCCTGACCCACGAGGGACTGCCCGAGGCGGATCCGGCGTCCCTGAGCGCCTGGGTCGGGGGCGCCGTACGAGGCGATCATGACGAGCTCGACGCCCGGGGCGCTCTCCTCCGCGAGGAAGAACGCTCCGTACTGGGCGCCCACCAGCGGCGGCACCTCGTCCATGATCAGCTCGGCGACCGCGGTGAGGTTCCTGGTGCCCTGCATGAGGCCGGAGACCCGGGCGAGGTTCGTCTTGAGCCAGTCCTGTTCCTCGTTGGCGCGGATGGTCGCGCGCAGGGACTCGACCATGGCGTTGATGTTGTCCTTGAGGTCGCCCAGCTCGCCGGGCGCCTCCACCGTGATCGACCGGGTCAGGTCGCCCTCCGCTACGGCGCTGGTCACCTCTGCGATGGCGCGGACCTGGCGGGTCAGGTTCCCGGCGAGTTCGTTCACGTTCTCCGTGAGGCGCTTCCAGGTCCCGGAGACGCCCTCGACCTCCGCCTGCCCGCCCAGCCGGCCCTCGCTGCCGACCTCTCTGGCCACGCGGGTGACCTCCGCGGCGAACGACGACAGCTGATCGACCATGGTGTTGATGGTGGTCTTCAGCTCGAGGATCTCCCCGCGCGCGTCGACGTCGATCCTGCGGGTCAGGTCGCCGCGGGCGACCGCCGTGGTGACCTGGGCGATGTTGCGGACCTGGTTGGTGAGGTTGTTCGCCATGGAGTTGACGTTGTCGGTCAGGTCCTTCCAGGTGCCGGAAACGCCGCGGACGGTGGCCTGGCCGCCGAGGTTCCCGTCGGTGCCGACCTCGCGGGCGACGCGGCTGACCTCCTCCGCGAAGGACGAGAGCCGGTCCACCATCGTGTTGATGGTCTCCTTCAGCTCGAGGATCTCCCCCTTGGCCTCGACCCGGATCTTCTGGGTGAGGTCTCCGCGGGCCACGGCCGTCGCGACCTGTGCGATGGACCGAACCTGCGACGTGAGGTTGTCGGCCATGGTGTTGACGCTGCTGGTGAGCTCCCGCCATGCGCCACTGACCTGCGGCTCGCGCGCCTGGCCGCCGAGCAGCCCCTGCCCGCCCACCTCTCCCGCCACCCTGGTGACCTCGGCGGTGACCAGGGAGAGCTGTTCCACCATGCCGTTGTAGATGGCGGCGATCTCACCGAGGAGTCCGGCGTCGTAGGGCAGCCGGACCGAGAGGTCGCCGTCCCGTACGGCAGTGAGGCCGGCCAGCAGCTTCCTGAGTCCCTCCTCGCTCAGCTCCGCAGGAGGCCGGCCCGTTCGGGGGTCGGGCGTAGGGGCGGACGCGTCCATCGCAGACCTCGCGCTGTCGTGACGTGCGGCGCCGTGGTGTGTGCACCGCCGGAGCGGCGTCGGCTACGGCTTTCTCCACTGTGGCACGGGGGCACCCCCACGACACCCCGGCGTCGGGCACTGCACTGGCGCTGCCCCGGCGGCGCGCTCACTCGGGGATCAGAACGACGAACCAGACGGCCTTGCCCGTCCCCCGGCGCGCCCACCCCCACTCGGCGGAGAGACGTTCCAGCAGGTAGAGGCCGTGTCCAAAGGTGCGGCCGGGCCTGTGGCGGCCTGTCGGCCGGGGCCCGACGGCGCTGGTGTCGCTGACCTGGATCCGGACCCGGCCGGGTCCCCGGTCCATCCGCAGCTCGCACGGAGTGCCACCGTGCGTGCACGCGTTGGTGGCGACCTCGGAGACCAGGAGCAGCACGTCGTCGAGCGCGACGCGCCGGGAAGGCCGGGAAGGGGTGAACCACTCGTCGAGTACCCGTCTCGTCAGATCACGGCACCGGCCCACCGCACCCGGGCCTCCCTCGAGCGGGAAGCGTCGGCTCCGTGACATGCGCGGATTCTCCGATGCGCTTTCCATACCGGACCCAGTGCCCCCAGGAATTGCTTCAAAGCACCCCAAAGAGGGATCATCAGTACACAAGAGCTCGCCCGACGGTCCCCGCTGCAGCCGACAGCGCCGGCCCCGGCCCCGTCGAAGGAGCCTGATGTCCACCTCGACGCACATTCAGCAGCCCATGCCCGCGGACCCGGCGCTTCCGCACCGCGCCACGGTGGTCCGTGCCGCATGTGAGGACCTCCCGGAGATCCCCGATCCGCGGACCGTCAGCCCCATGGACGCCCGTGCGCTGTCGACCACCCTGTTCGAACGGCTGGCCGTCCTCGAGGAGGGCACAGCGGAGTACTCCTACGTACGCAACACGCTGGTCGAACTCAATCTGAGCCTGGTCAAGTTCGCGGCGGCGCGTTTCGCCAACCGGGCCGAACCGATGGAGGACATCGTCCAGGTCGGCACGATCGGCCTGATCAAGGCCATCAACCGGTTCGAGGTCGAGCGTGAGGTGGAGTTCGCCTCGTTCGCGCTCCCCACCGTCGTCGGCGAGATCAAGCGGTACTTCCGTGACTCCAGCTGGTCGGTGCGGGTGCCACGCAGGCTCCAGGAGCTGCGGATCGACCTCGCCAAGGCGCTCGACGTGCTGGAACAGCAGCTGGGGCGCAGGCCGACGACCGCGGAGCTGTCGGACTACCTCCACGTCAGCGAGGAGGAGGTGGTCGAGGGCGAGCGCGCGTCCAACGGATACACCGCGCAGTCCCTGGACGCCACGGTGAACGACGAGGAGGTGTTCAACTCCGTCACGCGCCGCCTCGGCGTGGAGGACCCCGCGTTCGACATCGTGGACTCGCTGGAGGCGCTCAAGCCCCTGATCGCCACACTGGACGAGCGGGACCGGCTGATCCTTTCGCTGCGTTTCCTCGACGAGTTGACGCAGTCGGAGATCGGTGAGCGGCTGGGGATCTCCCAGATGCATGTGTCGCGGCTGCTCGGCCGCATCCTCGTCAAGCTGCGGAGCGGGATCATGGACGATGCGCCGCCTGCCCCCGCGCAGGGGTGAGCCGCACCTCCAGCCAGACCACTTTGCCGGTGCCGCGGGGCTCGGTTCCCCAGCGGTGCGCAAGCCGCTCGAGGATGATCAGCCCGTGGCCGCCGGGCTGGGAGAGCTCGTTCGGCAGCCGTCGCCGGGGCTGTCGTGGTTCTGAGTCGGCAACCTCGATCCGCAGCCGCCCGCCCGACCGGCTGAGCGTCAGCTCCTCGGGGCCGCCGGCGTGCAGACAGGCGTTGGTGACCAGCTCGGAGACGAGCAACAGCACATCCTCGACGAGCTCGTTGTCCTCGCCCCGGCCGTGGGCCGTCCACCCCCAGTCGCCCAGAGCCTGCTCGGTGAAGTCGCGGCAGCGGCTCACCACGCCTTTCGTGCCGAACAGCCCCAGACGGCGGGTCTGCCCCTGCCCGCCCGTGCCCATCAGCCACCTACCCTTCAGGGCCTCTCGTCCGTCAACGCCTCCTCCACGTCGGCGTGCACCTTGAAGACCGCTTTCGCTCCGGTGATCTCGAACATGCGGGCCACCGGCGGTCGCATGGCCGCGAGTTCGATGCGCCCGCCCGTCTCCTGGGCGGCCAGCCGGGCGTGCAGCAGGAGGTTCAGCCCCGTGGAGTCGCAGAAGTGCAGGTCCCCGCAGGCGACGAGGATCCGTGCGGCGCCGGCGCGCACATGCTGATCGAGGGCCTTCCTGAGTGGCTCGGCCGTGTCGTGGTCGAGTTCGCCGTGCAGGGAAAGAACGACGGTGCTCCCCGACTGTCTGGTGGCGACGCCGAACCGCTCATCTCCGGCGACGGACTCCTCCGTCGACCGCCTGATGGCTCCCGGGACCATGGCCTTCCGCCTCCTCGACGCTCGCTCGTACCGGCATCCCGACTTGCCGGAGGTCGCCATCGCGGCCCCCGCGGCCGGAGGTCGCCATCGCGGCCCCCGCGACCGTTCGGGTACCCAGCGCGCACACCGCCACACCGCCGCCGCGCCGCGCCCACCACCGAGTCCTGCGCCGGGCAGACTACGAAGCCCCGACACGGGTCATTTGCCCGCAACGGGGTACGTGTCGTGTCCTCACAGCCTTCCGGGGCACAACCACTCCTCGCACCTGTCGATCGGATCCAGGATGGAGCACCGGCGATGAATCACACCAAGGACTCGGCCCCGCCGGGACCTCCGCACATGTCCGCCGGGAACGCCGGGGCGGCCGAAGCAGCGATCGGGGCTCCTGTCGCACAGACCGGCCCCGAGGAGCTGCCGCAGGACCACACGCAGGCGATCCTCCAGGCGACGAAGCGAGTGGGTGCACTGCTCAAGGCGTCGGGATATCCCTTCGCCCTGGTCGGCAGCGTGGCCGCCTACGCGCACGGGGTCCCCACCCGGCTGCAGCACGACACGGACTTCTGTCTGCGCAGGGAGGACGCGGAAGACGTGCTCCGGACCCTGACCGAGGGCGGTATCCAGGTCATCTCACCGCCGGAGGACTGGCTGGTGAAGGCGAGGGCCGACGGCGAGGAGATCGACCTGATCTTCGAGCTCGCCCACCGTCCGGTCACCAAGGAGATGCTCGACCGGGCCGAAATCCTGCCGGTCGACTCGGTGCACATGCCGGTGCTCGCCCCCTCCGATCTGCTGGAGAGCCGGCTCACGGCCCTGTCCGAGCACCACTGCGACTTCGGTGCCCTGCTGCCGGTGGCCCGCGCACTGCGCGAGCGGGTCGACTGGGACCGGCTGCGCCGGGACCACTCCGACTCGCCCATGCCGGACGCGTTCCTCTATCTGCTGGAGCGGCTGGACGTCATCCCGCCGCGGGAGGTGCCCCATGAAGGAGCCTGAAGCCTCCGAGTACCGCATCGCCCGCCTCCGCGAACGGCTCGCGGACGAGGAGATCTCCGAACTGGGCGTACAGATCGACATGCGCGGCGGATACGTGCACCTGTGGGGCACCGTCTCCACGGCCGCCTGCAGGAACGAGATCGTACGTATCGCAGAAACCGAACTCGGCGGGCTGCCGGTGCGGGCCGACCTGACAGTCGTCTGTGCCACGGCCCCCGAAGGCCCCGAGGAGCTCGAGTGATCCGCGTCGCCGCCGTCGGAGACATCCATCTGGCCCCGGACAGCCGCGGCCTGCTGCGCCCCGCCTGGGAAACGCTCGGCGACTGTGCCGACATGCTGCTGCTCGCCGGGGACCTGACCCGGCACGGCACGGTCGAGGAGGCGGAGGTGGTGGCCGCGGAGATCAAGGGCCTGCCCGTGCCGGTGGTCGCCGTGCTGGGCAATCACGATTACCACAGCGACCTCGCGGACGAGGTGACAGCCGTGCTGGAGCGGGCCGGGGCGATCGTCCTCGACGGCGAGGGCGCGGTGCTGGACGTGGCCGGCACCAAGGTCGGCATCGCCGGTACGAAGGGCTTCGGCGGCGGCTTCGCGGGCCGCAGCGCGGGAGAGTTCGGCGAGCCCGAGATGAAGGCCTTCATCCGCTACACCCGCCGTTGCGCGGCCGACCTCGCGCGGTCGCTGTCGGACCTGAAGGAGCAGGGCTGCGCGGTTCGTATCGCGCTCACGCACTACTCCCCCGTTCCCGACACCCTGGTCGGGGAGCCGCCGGAGATCTATCCCTTCCTGGGCAGCTATCTGCTCGCGGAGGCGGTGGACGACACGGAGGCGGACCTGGCCGTGCACGGGCACGCCCATCTCGGCACCGAGCACGGCATGACCGCGGGCGGGGTGAAGGTGCGCAATGTCGCCCAACCGGTGATCGGGCACGCCTTCGCCGTGTACCACGTTCCGGTGAACGAGCGGATCGAGGTGCCGGCCGTCGGATGAGAGGTTTCCGGCGTCCCGACCCGGGCAGGTGCGACATGTGCTTCGGACAGGAGGCACGCCCCGTGGGAGCGGATGCTCCGGGCGTGCGACGTCCTGTTCCCTCCGTCTTCCTCGGGTGAGTCGATTCAGGCACGGCACCCACACCCTTCAGGGAGTCGCGACATCATGCCCACGTTCGCACACACCAAGCACTCTCACTCCGACGCTCCCGACACGGCGGAGGCCTTCCGGCGGCTGGCCGAGACGGAGGACGGACCGGAGCGGCAGGAGATGCGCCAGAAGATCGTGGCCGCCTGGCTGCCCATGGCCGAACGGATCGCCGGACGGTTCCGCAACCGCGGCGAGTCGCTGGAGGACCTGCAACAGGTCGCCGCTCTCGGCCTGGTCAAGGCGGTCGACCGCTACGATCCCTCACGCGGCGCGTTCGAGAGCTTCGCGGTGCCCACGGTCGTCGGCGAGGTCAAGCGGCACTTCCGCGACCACATGTGGGCCCTGCATGTGCCCCGGCGCGTCCAGGATCTGCGCAACCGGGTGCGGTTCGCGCGCCAGGACCTCTCCCAGACCATTCCGGGGCGCGCCCCCACGGTCGCGGAGATCGCCGAGCGTGCCGGGGTGTCCGAGGAGGACGCGCTGGTCGGTCTGGAGGCGCTGGAGTCGTTCACCGCGCTGTCCCTGGACGCCGAACTCCCCGGGGCCGACGACGGCTACTCCCTCAGCGACACCCTGGGCTCCGCCGACCCCGCCATCGACGTGCTCGTCGACCGAGAGGCGGTCAAGCCCGGACTGCGCAAGCTGCCGGAACGCGAACAGAACATCCTGTACATGCGCTTCTTCCGCGACATGACGCAGAGCAGCATCGCCCAGACCCTGGGGATCTCCCAGATGCACGTCTCCCGGCTGATCAGCCGGTCCTGCAATCAGCTGCGCAACGAGGTCATGCGCGACGCCGCATAGCCAGCGCCACATGCCGGGACACCACGTCCACGGCGCGGGCCTGGGCCATCGAGAACGCGGGTGTGCTCCCGCTGCGGAACAGCGACAGCACCCCCAGAACCGGGGCGCCTTCCTCGCCCGGCACCCGGACGGGTACGCACAGCAGGGACGTCACACCGGCCTGGACGAGCACCGAGTCGCCCCCCGCGTCACGGCCGAAGCAGTCGAGATCCTCCGGGCGCAGCTGAAGCACCGCCGCCCCGTCCCGCGCGCTGTCGACGACGATCGGGCAGAGTGCCGGGTCCTGGGCCGTGATCCTGGCCGCCAGGACGGCCGCCTCCTCGCCCGACGGGCCGAGCACCGCCGTACGCCGCAGGCCGGCGTCCGTGACGAGGTCGGCGACGACCCAGTCGGCGCCTTGGCCGGCGAGGACTTCCGCCGCCGCGCACAGCGCCGCTTCGGGGTCGCCGGGCGGGGTGCCGAGCAGAACCGTCGTCATGTTGTCGACGAGGTCCATCTGGGCCGCGTGCCCGGCTGCTTCCGCAAGATCGGGAGCGGCGACACGGCGCGGCCTGGGCGGCGGTGCGCTCCGCGGTGTGTCGGCCGCGTGGCCGGTTGCGGCGCCGGTTGCCGGGCCGGAGCCCTCGTCGGGAATCGTCTCCGTCTGGAGGATCATGAGCACGGCCGGGTGCCGCTCGTTGGGCGGGCGCAGGGCGGTGAGGGTGGCCCGGAGGGTCTCCTCCGGCCGCTGCTGCAGATGCACCCGCAGGCTGCGCGGCCCTTCGCCTCGGACGACGGCCGCCGCCTGCGAGCGCAGTGCGGCGCGGTCGCCCGGTGTGAGCAGTCCTGCCAGCGGGCGCCCGGCGGAGTATCCGGCCCGCACACCCGTCAGCTCCGTGGCGGCGAGGTTCATCCGCCTGACGACGGTGTCGCCCTCGATGAGCGCCACGGGAAGCGGCAGCCGCTGGAAGAGGGCGCGCAGCAGTTGGAGTTCGATGCGGTCCGCGGAGGCCCGTCCCGGGGCCTGGGTGGCGAGCCGCTCGTACTTCGGCCAGAGGGTCTCCGCGGCGTGCTGAAGCTCGAAGAGCGCAGCGTCCAGCAGCGTCTGCTGCTCCTCGGTGGGCAGCCCCCGCGCGGCCCTCAGTTCGCCCACCCGGCGGACGAAGTCCTCAAGATCGTCGCCGAACTCATCCGTCTGCGCCATGGGAGAAAACTTATCCGACCCGGCGGCCGGCGTGCGGCGGTACTGCCGCCTTGCCGTCCTCCGGCCAGGGGGTTTGCCGCGGCGGGGGCCGGGCAACCGCCAGTGCGAAGGAGGACGAGCGCATGTTGCCCCCGCCGGATCTCAGCGTGGAACCCGCCGCCACCGCACGCGACCTTTCGGACTTCACGGAAGCGGCGATGCGTTGTGTGGAGACGTGCTGTGGCGCCGCCACCACCGTCACCGACGGCACGTCCGAGCGCCGCGCCGCCGCCACCCATCCCGACCTGACCGCGCTGATCTCCGTCGAGCTCGACTCGGGCGAAGGCCCCACGTCCAGCGCTCTGGACTCGGGCGAACCCGTCGCCGCCGCGGACCTGCTCGACGAGGAGCGCTGGCCCGAGTACCGCGCGGCGGCCCTCGACTCGGGCATCCGTTCCAGCGTGACCATGCCCTTCCGCCGGGGGGACGTGGAGATGACGCTCAGTCTCTACAGCTTCCACGCCGGTGCGTTCGCGCATCTGGCCCACCACCCGGTGGTCGTGCTCGGCGAGCAGTTCGCCCAAGGGCTGGTCCGTGACCACTTCTACCGGGCGGCTCTCGCCCAGGTGAACCAGCTGGAGACCGCGCTGGACTCGCGCGCCGTCATCGACCAGGCCAGCGGCATCCTGATGCACGCGCTCGGCTGCGGCCCTGCCGAGGCCTTCGACCTCCTGCGGCGTCTCTCGCAGCGATCCAACCGCAAGCTGAGCGCCGTCGCCGAGGAGATCGTGCGCAGCAGGGGCTACGGACTGAAGCGGCAGCGGCTCACGGAGTGACCGCGCGGGACGGGGCGCGGACCATTTCGTACCGGCGCGCATGCCGGCCGCCGTCGGCAGGCGGCATGCGCGGTCACGTGGTCCGGGCCGGTGCCCGGGTCACCCGGACCATGCGCCAGGCGTGCCGTCGCTCTTCGCCGCGGCGGCGGACAGCGGCGTGGGGATCGAGGGAGGCGCGTTCCGCGGCCACGGCGACCGGAGACCGCCACAACCCCGGCCGCGACCGTCAGCCCCGCTCCGACGCAAAAGGCCGGCACGCGTCGGCGACGGCGTCGCTCGCCCTCAGTTCGGCGTCCGAGATCGGCAGTCTCTCGGAGCCGGCCGCCGATGTCGCCGACGACGGTCACCGCGAGACCGCCGAAAATCCATACGGTGCCCAGGCCGATGACGATCATCCAGGGCCGGCGCCGACCAGGGGAGCCGGTCGATTCGCGCAAGGACCTCGGTGACTTAGGTCGTCAGGTGCCCGAGGAGGGCTTCATCCGTTCCTCGTGCCTGGCCGGTGTCAGCGGACTGGGCTTCCGCGACGCATCGGGGTCCCGCCCCAGAGCCAGTCGCGGAGCGCGGACAACCGCGGGCGCTTCTCCCTCCGTTCCCTCGTGTGACGGTCCAGTTCCTCCATGAGGCGCCGCGACCGGTGGTCCATGTCGAGTTCGTCGAGGATCCTGTCGACCTCGGTGAGCAGCGCGCCGTGCAGCTGCCAGTGGCGCGGCAGGCGCTGGACGTCCTGGAGCAGCAGGTCGGCGGCCTTGTCGCGGCTGGTTCGGGCGGCGGCGAGCTCCCCCGTGAGTCGTTCCTCCGCGGCGTCGGCGCTCGCGCTGGTCTGCGTGGTGACGAGGACGGCGAAGCTCACCAGTGTGTCGGCGATGTGGGCCAGCAGCTCCTCGAGCGCGAGTCCGACCTCGTGGGTGAACAGGTCCTCCTCCCTGCGCTCCTTCGCGAGGTCGGTGATGGTGCGGGCGAGTACGCGCAGGACGACGGCGCAGATCTCGAGCGTGTCGAGGCCGGTGCGCAGCACGATGCGGTGCAACAGACCTTCCTTGACGCGCGGATTGAACCGGAGGCTGTCCTCCGCCTGGCGCAGGGCGGCGTCGACGTCGGCGATGTCGTTGTCGAGCCTGCGGGCCTCGTGCAGCCGGGCGGCCGCCTGCTCGACCGGGGTGGGGCTCGTCAGCTCCTCGGCGATCCGCAGCAGCAGGCGCCGCATGCGCCGCCCGAGATCCTCGATCGACTCCCCGGCGGCCTCGACCCAGACGGGCGGCACGAACAGGACGTTGAAGAGGAGCCCCACGACGGCGCCGATGAGCGTCTCGAGCACCCGGTCCCAGGCGGTGTCGGTCACCTGGGTCACGCCGAGGACGAGCATCGCGCTGATCGCGACCTCGGGAACGAACTCGTCTACGCGTACGAATCTTCCGACGACCAGGGAGGCCAGGATGATCAGACCGAGACTCCACCAGCTCAGTCCGACGAGCGCGCTGAAGCCGATCGCGATGAGCACTCCGACGACGACGGAGTTGACCCGGCGCACACCGGTCGTCAGCGTGGAGTACAGGGTCACCTGGACGACGAGGAGCGCGGTCAGGGGCGCGGTGAGCGGGGGTGCGGGGCTGCTGATCAGGTGCAGGGCGACCACATAGGAGATGGTCGCCGCCGCGGTGGACCGGAGAGTCTGTACAACCGCCGGCTCGTTGCGCCGGCGGATGATGCCGGCCACCGGCTCGCGCAGGCGTGTCCGAACCTCAGGCACCCTCGTCCCTCCCCGCTCCCCGCCCGGACTCCGTATGTCGGTGTATCGGTTCGTCGGTGTGCACGGAAACGGGGTCAGCGCCGGCCGGCTGCCGCCGCACCTTCGCCCACGGCCGTCGCGCCCGGCCGGAGACGACGGTGTACGTACTGCTCGGCCGCGAGCACCGCTTCGCGCGCCGTGCGCTCGCACATCAGCACGCACAGTGTGTAGGCGGTGTCCTCGAACCGCCTACGGGCGGAGTCGTCGTGGGGAGCGATGAGGACGTAGTGTTCCTGCGCCCGGTAGCGGGCAATCAGCCTGGTGATCACACTCGTGTCGGGCATCAGCATTGTGGTCTCCCGGTTTCTGCGGCCCCCTGCACACGGCGGAGCGACGTCCGTCCGGTGCCTCATTGTGAACCGGAGCGGCCCGGTCCGCCACACAGCTGGCTACTCTAGGTAATCGTTGATATGGGGAGTGGTCGCGGCACGCCGGAACAGCCCGTTCCACGAGCATCTGTTCCGGTCTCACAGCCCGGCCCTGAGACTCGATGCACCCGTTCGCCAGGCGGCCAGGAGGTGGTCTCCGAGCCTGTCTTCGAGACAAGTGGTGGCCGCGATGCCGAACGCCACGTCGGGCGCCAGCTCCGGCTCGTCGGCGAGCAGGCCGCCGACGACATCCCTGCGCACGATCTGCTCGTGCACGGCGTCCGCCGTCACGTGTTCGGCGTAGAAGTACTCGGCGGCGGGTCCCGCCCCGGTGCGGCGCATGGCTTCGGCCAGCCGGCGTGAACCGGGGGGCGATGTGACCTCCACCGTGGCGAAGTGCCCCACCAGAGCGCCTCGGTGTACGCGGTGCAGCCCGAGGAGCGACATCAGGTTGACGGTGGCCAGCATCTGTGGGGCTGCGGCGTCGATGTACCTCCCGTAGGAGGGATCGAGACCGAGGTCGGTCATCAGCTCGGCGAAGAGCCGTGCGTGCACCCGTTCGGCGCGCCCGCCGCCGAATTCGTCGAACTCCACCGCCACGAAGGCCGCTTTGGCCCTGCCGCGCAGCCGCGGGATGACCCAGGCATGCGGGTCCGCCTCCTTGAGGTGGTACAGGGATCGCTGGGCGGCATACTCGCGCAGCTGCCACAGCTCGCCCTCGTCCTTCAGGAAGTACGAGACCCCGGTGCCGTCGACGGGTTCGACGAGCAGTTCGCCCAGTGCGTCGTGCACATCGGCGTGGCCTGCGGTCCCGTCGCGCACCTCGTCGAGAAAGCGCCGCTCCATCGCCGCACGCAGCCGCAGCAGTTCCGGCTCCCACTCCCAGGCCGGTTCCACGCCGCGAAAGCCCCGGTAGTGCAGCTCGTAGCAGAGGTAGAGGGCCAGCTGCAGGTCGTCGCCGAGCGGATCGGCGCGCCGTGCGGCGTCGGGGTGCGGCAGCGGGCCGCCGACGGGGCCGCGCAATGCCTCCAGCACACCCTGCGACAGCTCTCCACGGGCTTGCGGCAGTTCGCCCGCGGCGGGCGTGCTGACCTCGACACCCGAGGTGGGCTCCGTCATCGCGTTCACCTCTTGCTCCGCCGGCGGTGGCTGGTGTCGCACCAGGGGTACGTACGGCTGCGGCGGCACGTGCACAGGGCCGCGGTGAACCGGTCGGACCGCACGGTGCTGCCGTCGTCGAGGACGACCTCCACGGGGCCCTCGACCAGCATCGGGCCATCCTCGGTCACGGTCACGCGGCAGGGCGCCCGGCCCTGCTGTCCCTCGAGGCCGTTCGCTCGCGGGCCGTCGGGTCCGCTCGCCTGCTGTCGCTCAGGTCCGTCGGGCACGGATGACCACCAGCTCTTCCTTCTCTTCGCCGGGAGCGATCAGCCCCCGGCGCTCCAGCCAGTCCGCGCGGGAGCGCAGCACCGGTCCGAAGGGGACGAACTGCCGCTGTTCGACGGCGGCGTCGAGCCCGGCCCGCTCCAGCCGCTGCAAGGTGGACCTCACTCCGCTCAGTGCGGATTGCACCAGCAGCAGCACGCCCTCCGGGCGCAGCAAATCGACCGCGCCGTCGCAGATCCGGTCGATTACGGCCCGGCCGTCGTGTCCGGCGTCCCAGGCGACGGCGGCGCCGCGGCGGGGCGGCCGGAGCTGCGGTGCGGGGACGTACGGCGGGTTGCACACGATCAGGTCGAAGCGCCGGCCGGCGGCCGGGCCGAGCAGGTCGCCGTGCAGGACCTGCACCCGGCGGCGGCTGAGGGCCGCGTTGATCCGGGTGGCGAGCACAGCCCGCCACGACCTGTCGATCGCGATCACCCTGGCACCGCGCCGGGCGGCGGCCAGGGCCAGCGCACCGGTGCCGGTGCCCACGTCGAGAACCTCCGTGCCCGGTTGCAACCGGGGCTCGCGGTCAAGCGCGTCAGCGAGAAGAAGCGTGTCGTCCTGCGGCGCGTACACACCCGGAGCGAGCACGAGAGCGCCGCATGGTCGATCCGCTCCCAGCACACTGGGCATTCATGCTCCTTCGGCAGACGATGCGGGCGGCCTCCGGCGGCGGCCGGCAAGTTGTCGATCAGCGGGTGCCCGCTCCACCGAATTTCATCCGTTTCGGCCGAACGGCTCCGGGGGACCCGGTCTGGGCCTGGCCCCCACGGCAGGCCCAGGAGCCGTACCGTCGCGGGAATCCACGGAGCAGCCGATGAGCGCGAAGACAGGCCTGCGGGTCGTGGTCACAGGAGCCACCGGAAACGTCGGCACAAGCGTGATGAGGGCGCTGTCCGGGGACTCCCGGATCGCCTCGGTCCTGGGCCTCGCGCGCCGGGTCCCGGACCTCGGCATCTCCCGAGCGGCCTGGGCCACCATCGATCTGGCCCGCGAGGACGCGGGAGAGACCCTCGTCCGGCATCTCGAGGACGCCGACGCGGTGATCCACCTCGCCTGGCGCTTCCAGCCGACCCACTCCCCCGTCACCACGTGGCGGACCAACGTCCTCGGGTCGCTGAGACTCTTCGAGGCGGTCGCTGCCGCCCGTGTGCCGGTACTCGTGCACGCCTCGTCCGTCGGCGCGTACGCGCCCGGGCCGAAGACCGGCCAGGGCGTCGACGAGTCGTGGCCCACCCACGGCTGGCCCGACGCGGCCTACTGCCGCGAGAAGGCCTATCTGGAGCGAGTGCTCGACTCCTACGAGCAGCAGCACCCCGGGATACGGGTCGTACGCATGCGTCCCGCCTTCCTGTTCAAGGAGGGGGCGGCCAGCGAACAGCGCCGGATCTTCGCGGGCCGGTTCCTGCCCGGACCTCTGATCAGGCCCGGCCTGCTGCCCTTCGTGCCCGACCTCGAGGGCCTGCGTTTCCAGGTGCTGCACACGGACGACGCGGCGCACGCCTACCTCATGGCGGTCCTCCTCGACGCCCGCGGCGCGTTCAATCTGGCGGCCGACCCGGTGATCGACGCGCAGATCCTCGGCGAGCTGCTCCAGGCGCGGGTGGTCCGGGTGCCGCGCCGGGCGGTGCACGCCGCGGTGTCGGCGGCCTGGAGAGTGCGTGCCGTGCCGGCGTCCCCACATCTGTTCGACGCGCTGACCCGGATGCCGGTGATGAGCACCGCTCGGGCGAGGGAGGAGCTGGAGTGGGAGCCCCGGCACACCGCGACGGCGGCGGTCGAGGAGTTCCTGCGCGGGGTGAGGAAGGGATCGGGTGAGCCGACGCCCCCGCTGGTCGGGCATCTGGCGCACTGAACAGCGCCCCGGCCCGGCTACGGGAGGGCCCGGCTACGGGAGGGCAGGCTCGGCGAACGGGCTGGTGGCGAGCGCCGCGAGCAGATCCGCGGGGTCGTCGTAGACGGCAGCCGCCCCTGCGGCCTCCAGAGCCGTACGCGGGATCCCGCCGCACAGCAGCCCCACGCAGCGCACCCCCGCCCGGGACGCCGCCTGCATGTCCCACACCGTGTCGCCGACGAACAGGGAGTTCGCGGCGGGGACACCGGCGAGCTCGAGAGCGTGCTCCACGGGGTCGGGGGCCGGCTTTCCCTCCTCCACGTCGTCGGAGCTCGCGGTCGCGCTGATGGCGTCGTCGGCGTCGATCGCACTCCGGAGCGCCGCGAGCTCGGCGCCGCCCGCCGACGTGGCGAGCACCACCGTCCAGCCGTCGCCCGCCAGGGCGCGCAGCAGATCCCCTGCCCTGTCGAAGGCAGGCAGACGGTCGGAGTACGTGGCGTACAGGGCCTGGTGAGCGGCCTTGATCTTCTCGTCCTGGCCCGTGTCGCGGTCGTCCCCCAGCAGATGGGCGACGAGGTCCTGGCCCGGCAACCCGACGGAGCGGTGGATGTGGTGCATGGCCACGTGGTGTCCAGCCTGGCGGAAGGCCTCCCACCAAGCGGTGACGTGCAGGTGGTTGGTGTCGGCCAGCGTGCCGTCGACATCGAACACAGCGGCGCGTTCCATGGGTGAATGTCCTTCCGGTGGCTGCTCCGATACGGCGGTGGCTACTCCGGTACGGCGTTGTCGGTTGCGCTCACGGTGAAGATGGCACCGTCGGGATCCCGCAGCGTGGCCTCCGCGCCGTGCGAGGTGGAGCGCTCGCCGAGGACGGTGCCGCCGTGCCGGTCGGCCGCCCGCACCGTCGCATCGAGGTCCTTCACGGCGAAGTGGACGTGCCAGCGCGGATGCAGCAGCGGATTGGTCGCTGTGCCGTCGGCGCCCGAGGTGAGCCGGGCGAGCACCCGTCCCTCACGGTGCAGTACGACCGCGCCCTCCAGGTAACTGACCTCGCAGCAGCCCGCACGGTCGGACGCCCACTCGAGCACCTCGCCGTAGAAGATCGCCGAGTCGAAGGCGTCCTTGGCCAGCAGCCGGATCCACGCGGGTGCCTTGTCGCGCCACGCCGGCCAGTCGCGCATGAGCTCGCCCTCCCAGAGCCCGAAGACCGCGCCGTCGCGGTCGGCCGCCAGCACACCGCGCCCCATGGCGAGGGCCAGCGGCCCCACCGCCACGGTGCCGCTGCGTTCCCGGATACGGCCTGCGGTCCGGTCTGCGTCCTCGACGGCGAAGTAGGGCGTCCAGGCCACGGCGACGGTCAGGGCGGGCGCCAGGGCCCCGATGCCGGCAACCGGCGCCCCATCGATGACGGCGACTCTGAACTGGTCGCCCAGCCTGCCTCTGCGGAACCTCCAGCCGAGCACGGCACCGTAGAAGTCCTGGGCTTCCTGGAGGTCGCGGGCCATGAGGCTGACCCAGCACGGCGCGCCGAACACGGCGGCGGACGATGCGGCGCCGACGGTTCCGGCCGGGGTCTTCTCGTTCATCACCATGTCCCAGTAGGGGGCCGTTCACGCAGGGGGCGGCTTCCATGTTCCTCCCTGGGAAGCCGAGGGGCGAACGCGGGGATCACCGTGCGTGAGCACGACGACACGAGTTCCCCGGCACCGGTGTCCCTAACCACCCCTGTGCGCGGCCACCCCTCCCGCCCGGCTCCGTATGTCCGGTGCGGCCGGGGGTAGCCGCTGTGCATGACCGTTGAGAAGACCAGCGTCCTTGTCCTCGACGCCGCCGAACCCATGGAACTGGCCGAGTTCTACGCCGGATTGCTCGGCGCGGAGCTACGCGTCGGCAGCGATCCCGACTTCGTGGAGGTGATCGGACACAGCGGCGTGCATCTGGCGATGCGCCGCGACCACGGGTACGCGCCGCCCAGCTGGCCTCGACCGGAGGACTCCCAGCAGGCGCATCTGCGCATCCTGGTGGCCCGCGACAACCTGGACGCGGCGGAGCGCGAGGCGATCGGGCTCGGGGCCCGGCCGGTCGACAGCAACAACCGGCGCGGGCCGCACGAGGAGCGCGTCTTCTCCGATCCGGCCGGACACTCGTTCGCACTGGCGGTGTCCCCCGCACCGGCGGAGATGGAGCCGCGGCAGTAGGACTGCGGCGGGACGGGGCCACTCGGGCCCCGTCCCGTGATCGTCAGCGGGATTCCAGCGCCTGCACCACGCGTCGGGCGGTGTCCGCGCTCGACTGCGGGTTCTGGCCGGTGATCAGGTTGCCGTCCACGATCACCTTGCTCCCCCATGCCGGGCCCGGCTCGACGACCGCGCCGAGGTCGCGCAGCCGCGACTCGACGAGGTACGGCGTCTTGTCGCCGAGGCCGCCCTGCTGCTCCTCCTCGTTACTGAACACGGTCAGCCGGCGCCCCGAGAAGACGAAGGCTCCGTCCTGCCCGACAGCACTGAGCAGGGCCGCGGGGCCGTGGCAGAGCGCCGCGACGACCGTGCCCCGGCCGTCGGCCTCCTTCAGCAGCCGGCCGAGGTCCGCGCTGACGGCGAGGTCGGCCATCGGCGCGTGGCCACCGGGGATGTACACCGCGCCGTAGTCGCCGGCCGATGCGTCGGCGAGGTCGGCCGGTGCGGCGAGGTCGGCGTCGATCGTCTCCAGGTAGGTACGGAAACGCTTGGCGTCCGCGTCCTCGACGCCACCGCGCTCGTCGAGGCTGATCGGGTCCACGGTCGGACGGACACCGCCCGGTGTCGCGATGACCACGTCGTGGCCTGCCGCGCGGAGCACCTCGTGAGACGCGGCGACTTCCTCGGCCCAGAAGCCCGTGGGATGAACCGTGCCGTCGGACAGCTTCAGGCTGTCGGCGCCGGAGACGACCATGAGGATCTTGGACATGAAGTGGTCCCTGCTTTCGCGGAATGTGTTCGCTTCTCGATGTGGACACCCTCAGTTTTGACCGGAAGCGATCCCCGGGCATCATGAGCGTCATAAGTTCCCTTATGGAATGGGGATTGCGTGCCGGGACTGGATCTGCTGGCGACCTTCGTGGAGATCTACCGCTGCGGGTCGGTGTCAGCCGCCGCCGAACGGCTGGGCCTCACCCAGCCTGCCGTCAGCGGCCAGCTGGCCAGGCTCGAGGAGCAACTGGGAGAGCAGCTTTTCGTCCGCTCCAGGAAGGGCGTCACCCCCACCGCCCACGCTGCCGACCTCGCCGCGCGCGTCGGCACACACCTCGATGAGCTGCGAGCGGCTCTGTCTCCGTCCGGAGCCGGCCCGGCCCACGTAGGGACCGTACGGATCGCGGGGCCCGGCGAGCTGATCGCGATGCGCGTGCTCCCCACGCTCTCCCCGCTGACCACCCGGGGGCTGCGGATCCATGTGACGCTGGGTCTCGCCAAGGACCTGCTCCGAGATCTCTCCGCCGGCCGGGTGGACCTGGTGGTTTCCGCCACAAGGCCCACCCAGCAGGACATCGCGGCGACCGTGCTCGTCGACGAGGAGTTCGTCCTCGTGGGGCCGCCGACCCTCGCCCGCAGCGTCGACGCCGCCCGGCTGGCCGAGGATGCCGTGGAAGCGCTCGCGCATCTCCCCCTGGTCGCTTACGCGGACGATCTGCCGATCGTCCGCCGCTACTGGCTGAGCGAGTTCGGCCGCCGCCCGCCGAACACCATCGCCGTGATCGTGCCCGACCTGCGGGCGGTGCTCGCCGCCGTGATTGCCGGTGCCGGCGTGAGTGCGCTCCCCCGCTACCTCGCCGAGCCCGCCCTCTCCGCGGGCTCGGTCGAACTGCTCCACGAGCCCGCCGCCCCGCCGCTCAACACGCTGTATCTGGCCACCCGCACGGGCGCGCTGGTCCACCCGCCGCTGGCCCTCGTGCATGACCATCTGCGCACCCGCGCCCACTCCTGGGGCGCTCTCTGACCATCTGCAACCCATAGGGAAAAAAGGGCAGTTGGGACGCAGCGCCATGGCCGGAAGGCGACGTGTCACCATGCTCCGCCGGCCGATCACCTGTACCGCCGACCCGGCTCTCCCTAGCATGTTGCTCCCACCGACCGGATCTCCTTCGACGCGGGTGAGGACTGGATGCAGAGCTCGTGGCGCCCCGACGCCATCGACACCAAAGTGCCCAGCGTGGCGCGCATGTACGACTACTTCCTGGGGGGCGACGACAACTACCAGTCGGACCGTGACGCTTGTGAAGAACTGCTGAAGCAGGTCCCCAGCACCAAGACGCTCGCCATCAACAACCGCCGCTTCCTGCGACGCGTGGTGGGTCTGCTGGCGAGCGAGTACGGGATCCGCCAGTTCATCGACCACGGCTCCGGTCTGCCGACCCAGGACAACGTCCACCAGGTCGCTCAGTCGGTCCATCCCGAGTCCAGGGTCGTCTACGTCGACAACGACCCGATCGTGCTCGCGCACGGGCGCGCCCTGCTCGACGAGAACGACCGCACCACGGTCATCCAGGCCGACATGCGCGACACCGACGGCATCTTCGGCCACGAGGAGACTCAGCGGCTGATCGATTTCAGCCAACCGGTTGCCGCCCTCTTCGTATCGGTGATGCACTGCATTCCGGACGAGGACGACCCGGCCGGACTGGTACGGCGCGTAGCCGAACGGCTGGTGCCCGGCAGCTTCCTGGTCGTCTGTCAGCTGGTGAGCGACCGGCCCGAGATCCGCAAGTTCGTCACCGACTTCATGGCCGAGGCGACGGACAACCACTGGGGACGGGTGCGCGAGGAGCACGAAGTCGCCGCCTACCTGGACGGTCTGGAGATCCTCGAACCGGGCCTGGTCGAGGTCTCGACCTGGCGTCCGGACACCGATCTCGCGCCGGTGCAGCTGACCGACGAATGGATCGAGTGGGGCGGCGTCGCACGCCTGCCGTAGCACCGCTACCCTCCTGGCAACGTCCGACGCCCGGTGCACCGCTTCTCGCGAGCGGTGCACCGGGCGTTGGCGTTACCGCCGGGCCCACACGGGGACCCGTCGGAGCCGAGGCCCCGCTAGAGGCCGGCGATACGCTCTTCGAGCAGCTCCAGCGACTGTCTGGGCGTGAGCGCGCAGGCACCGAGCCGGTCCAGCATGTCCCGGTACTGCTCGACCGCCTGCGGCTTCTGGCTGAAAGTGCTGTCGGTCAGGTGCTCGATGTAGACCGCGTCCTTCAGGTCGCCCAGCGCGAAGCGCAGATAGCTCACGCCCGTACCGACGCCCACGGAGGCCGTCACCTCCAGCGGGGCGACCTGGAGGGTCACCCGCGGGCGCTGCATCATCGCCACGAGATGTTCCAGTTGTTGGCGCATCACCTTCCGCCCGCCCACCGTG
This sequence comes from Streptomyces sp. NPDC027962, assembly GCF_055566095.1. Classification (NCBI taxonomy): domain Bacteria; kingdom Bacillati; phylum Actinomycetota; class Actinomycetes; order Kitasatosporales; family Streptomycetaceae; genus Streptomyces; species Streptomyces sp. NPDC027962. The sequence continues at coordinate 24,681 of NZ_JBVHTA010000022.1, read as the reverse complement.
CGCATCAGCACGGACTCGTCGATCACGGCCCACAGACGCGGCGCGTCGGGCGTATCGAGCTGCCGCTGCCGCTCCCGGCGCAGGTCGACCCGGCGCCGCACATCGTGCGGAAGGAGGTTACCGGGTCCGGATCGGACGACCGCCTCCGTATAGGCGGGGATCTGCAGCAGCCCGGGGACGTAGAACGGCTCGTACGTACGGATGGTGGACGCGGCGCCCTCGAGGGCTACCAGTGGCTCGAAGAAGTCGGAGAGGACGTCGCTGAAGGAGCGCCACCAGTCCGACTGGCGGGATTGCGTCACCAGCCGCATGAATTCGGCGAACTGCTCCTTCGCCTTCACCCCGTACAGACTCAGCAGGGCCTCGGCATCGGTCGGCTTGCAGCCGTGGCGGCCCAGTTCGATGCGACTGGTCTTGGAACGCGAGAAGCCGAGCCGGGCGTCGACGTCCGCCGGGTCGAGGCCGGCGTTCACCCGTAGTTGGCGCAGTTTGCCGCCCAGGATGAGCTTGAGGGCGGTGGGGTTGTTCTCGACAGCACCCAGCGGCCGGACGAACAACGACGGGCTCGGTTCGGCTGCAGCCATCAGGCGCTCCTGCGGAGAAATAGGGACGATGACAGTATCCGGCACTCCCGCCGTGAGGCCATGGGGAAGCCGCCCGCCCTACGGCTTTTTTCAGCCGATTACCGGATCGAAGCCCCCCTCCCGGGTGGCCGCCACGAACCCGGAGAACTCGTCGCGTGTGCAGACGAGTGCCGGGCCGTGCGGATCACGGGAGTTGCGGATCGCGATCCGGCCGCCGGGAAGCACCGCCATCTCCACGCAGTTCCCGGTGGCGTTGCTGTGGCTGCTCCTGATCCACCGCACCGACTCCAGGGCACTGGCCTGCATTCCGTTGACGAACTCCACACCCATCAACCCTTTCCGTTCGCACACGCGTTCACCAGATTCCCGCAGTGCAATCTCAACTGCAATTGCATTGCTGCCTGGGCTCGACAATACTCACTTTGCGTCTGCTGTCGAACGGCGAAGCCTGCAGGGAGACATGACCAGTGGCGACTCACACAGCGGCCTTGTCGAGCACCGACGCCGGGCGGGCAGACCGGAGCCTGCTTGGCCAATCCGGCGTGAAATCTCCGCCCTTGATGTTCCGCCCCAGTGCGCCCGTGGGCGGCTCGGAGGAGCCGGTCGTACCCAGCGGCTTCTCGGCCTGCGGGCTGGACGGCCAACTGCAGAACGCCGGCCAGGCAAGGAAGTTCGCCGCCCACGCCCTGGACCAGTGGTCGCTGCCGTCGCTGGCGACGGATGTCGAACTGGTCGTCAGTGAGCTCGTCACCAACGCCGTACGGCACGCGCTGCCGCCCGTCCCGCCGCCCGCGGCCGAGTACCCGGTCTGGCTCGGACTCTTCCGCTACACCCGCCACCTGGTCTGCGCGGTCACCGACCCCAGCCCGGCCCCGCCGCGCCGGCGCCAACCGGACTCCTGCTCCGTGGGCGGCCGCGGGCTCTTCCTGATCAGCACACTGTGCGACTCCTGGTCCTGGCGGCCGACCCCGCCACAGGGCAAGACCGTCTGGGCCACCCTGCCGCTGCCCACCGGTCGCTGATACGGCGTCAAGCTTGCGCGGACGCCGACATGACGAGCGCGTGCCGGTGGCATGGCTCAGCGGCGGTCGAGCGATCCCGGTGCCCCGCGCACCATGATCCGGCGTCCGGTCACACGTTCGGGCGCCACCGTGATCCAGAGGTCGTTGTCCCCGCCGGCCCATGGCTCGCTGTAGGCCTGACGCTCCAGCTTCGCGACGCCCTCAGGTTCCGTGACCGTATGGGCGCGGCCGACTGCCAGAACGCTCCACCCCTCGCTGAACGCGTCGTCGATATGGTCCACCTCGAAGGCGATCTCGGCGCCGGCGGCACGGGCCGGCAGGGCCTCCGGCGACGCGCGGAAGGCGATCTCCCCATCGGTGACAAGGTAGTTGACCGGCAGGATGGCCGGGCCCTCCTCCGTGGTGACGGCGATCCGGCCCACACCGTGCGTACCCAGCAGGGCCCAGCACTGGTCACGTCCGAGTTCCACCAGCTCCGGATGGCCGCCTGCCCGGCTGATGCCGGGCGGCAGGTCGGCGCCGCCGCCGGTCAGCATGGTGACGGTCGTCTCCAGCGCGTCCGCCAGCCGCAGCAGAAAGCCCATACCGGGGGTGGCGGTCTTCTCCTCGAGGTACTCGATGTATCCGGGCGCGGAACCGGCCCGCAGCGCCACGTCCTCACGGGAAAGTCCGAGCTGCTGCCGGCGGGCGGCCACCCGTCGGCCGATGTCGCCCTTGGGGTGCCCGGAACCGGACGCGCCACGTCCCGTCTGGGGTTGTTCGGGCATGGTGGGCACCTTTCCCGTGTCGGTCCGCCGGCTGCGGCGACGCGCGGATCGCCGCGCACGTTCACGGTAGCCAGCGGGCCACGGGGGCGCACGACGGCAGTCCGGATGGAGCGCCCGGTCAGGTTCGCGGCGGGCGCCCTGGTGCCGGCCGGGCTCGTCGCAGGACGGCGTCGGCCGGGGCCCGCCTGCTGCCGGCCGGTGTCGCGAGCGGCCTGGTGCTCTCCGCGCCGACCGAGACGTGCGGCATGGCCCGTGTGCTCGCCGGGCTGCCGCACAACCAGCCCCGCCCCACCGGCCCGGACGCGACCATCGCCGCCCTGTCCGGCTGAGCGCCGCGGGCCCGGAAGCGGGAGACTGGCGGAGCAGAAACGCCAAGACGCAGCAGAACGTGAGGCGCCGCCGTGAAAGGACCCGACGGGCGATGAGAAACCGCAGTGTGGCCGACCTGATGACGCCGGAGGCCGTCACCGTCCAGCGGGGAAGCTCGTTCAAGGAGATCGCCCGGCTCCTCGACGAGTACGACATCTCGGCCGTGCCGGTGGTCGACGACACGAACCGTCCTGTCGGAGTCGTCTCGGCAGCCGACCTGCTGCGCCGGCGGATCTCGGGGGCCGGCGGCGACACCGCCCATGACCTCATGACGAGCCCGGCGGTGGTGGCGCAGCCGGGATGGAGCGCCGTCGAGGCGGCCAGGGTGCTGGAGGACCTGCACATCAAACGGCTGCCGGTGGTCGACGACCAGGGGCAGCTCATCGGCGTGATCAGCCGAAGCGACCTGCTGCAGCTGTTCCTGCGCCGGGACCGCTCCATCCAGGAGGAGATCGTCGAGGACGTGCTCGCCGACACCCTGGGCGTATCACCGGCGTCGGTGTCCGTCGAGGTCACCGACGGCAGGGTCACGCTCAGCGGAACGCTCGCGCACAAGAGCCTGGTGTCGGTCGTGGTGCGTCTGTGCGAGCGCGTGGACGGCGTCGTCAAGGTCGTGGACCGGCTGTCCTTCGAACAGGACGACACGAGCTGACCGGCAGGACGACACGAGGTGATCTGGCGGTCGGCCCGCCCCGCGTCACTCGTGCCGTCACTCTTCGGGCAGCATCAGCAGGCGCGACTCGCCGGGCTCCACGGTCACCGCCCGGTCCGGTAGACGCACGTCGATCGGTGATCCGTCGGATGCCGGTACGCCGATGTGCAGCTCACCGGGCCGCATCCGAACCCGTACGCCCCAGTTCCCGTGGTAGCGGATGGAGAAGCCGTACTCGGACAGCTGGGGCGAGGGCACCGGGTCGAACCAGAGCGCCCCGCCGCGGGTCTCCATCCCGGTGAGCCCCCGCTGCACCAGGTCGAGCGTGCCGCCCATGGCGCCCAGGTGCACGCCTTCCTCCGTGGTGCCGCCGTGCAGGTCGGCGATGTCGCCCTCCAGGGCTTCCCGGCAGTATCTCCACGCGTCCTCGCGGCGCACCCGGGCCAGCACCCAGCCGTGCACGAGTCCGCTCAGGGTCGAGCCGTGGCTGGTGCGCTTCAGGTAGTAGTCGACGGTCCGGTGCCAGGTGTCGTCGTCGAGTTCGTAGCCCAGCCGTGTGAACAGTCCGCCGAGTTCGGTGGGCGAGAAGAGGTAGCCGAGCATGAGCACATCGGCCTGTTTCGACGCCTGGTAGCGGTTGACGGTGTCGTCCTCCGCCTCCAGGAGCCGGTCGAGGCGGCGGATGTCGCCGTGGCGGGCCCGCAGACCGTCCCAGTCCAGCTCGGCCAGTTCGCCGTATCCCTGGAACTGGCTGATGACCCCGGCATGGAAGGGGACGTACAGCCGTCGGGAGACGTCGTCCCAGTGGGCGAGTTCCCCGCGGTCGAGTCCGGTGCGCTCGTACAGCTCGCGGCGGCGCGGCTCGGGCAGTTCGCGCACCACCTCGAGTGCGCGGGCGAGCGCCCAGACCGCGGTGACGTTGGTGTACGCGTTGTCGTCGAGGCCCGGCTGCGCGGAGTCCGGGTAGGCCTCGTGGTACTCGTCGGGTCCGACCACCCCGCGGATACGGTAGCGCTCCAGTTCCTCGTCGTACGTCACGAAGCCGGCCCAGAAACGTGCGATCTGCGTCAGCATCTCCGCGCCCTTGGTGTGCAGGAACTCCGCGTCGCCGGTCGCCTCGCAGTACTGCCACACGTTGTAGGCGATGGCGGAGCCGACATGGTGCTGGAGCCGTGAATGGTCGGGCAGCCAGCGGCCCGAACGGGGGTTGAGATGCAGCTCCTGGGTCTCCTCACGGCCGTCGCTGCCGCTCTGCCACGGATACATGGCCCCGCTGTGGCCCGCGTCGCGGGCCAGCAGGCGGGCCCGTTCCAGCCTGCGGTACCGGTACATGAGCAGAGCCCGGGAGACCTCGGGAAAGTGCAGGTTCAGATACGGCAGGACGAACAGCTCGTCCCAGAAGATGTGGCCGCGGTACGCCTCGCCGTGCAGTCCACGCGCGGGGACGCCCACGTCGAGGTCGGCGGTGTGCGGCGACAGCGTCTGCAGGACATGGAAGAGATGCAGTCGCAGGATGCTGCCCGCCTCGCCGGGCACGTCCAGCTCACCGCGTCGCCACAGTTGCCGCCATGCCGTCCGGTGCGACTCCAGGAGTGCCTCGAAAGCCGGCGCCCGGCGGACCCGGTCGACCGCCGCGTGCAGCGGGTCGCTGATCGCGGGGTCGTGGGAGGTGTGCAGGGCCACGGTCTTGTCGACGGTGCGGGTGACGCCCGCCGGCAGTGACAGCCTCAGGAGCTGCACGGAGCGCAGGGGTTCATGCGCGGTGTGGGCGCGTTCGTCGTCCGACCGGTCCTGCGCCACGGTACGGGCCGCCATGCCGATCCTGATGTCGGAGATGGTGGTGCGGCAGCGCAGCCACACGGTGTCGGACTCGCCGTCACCGGCGTTGACGTGGACGAGGTGGTTGCCGTTGAGCTGCCGGTAGCGCGCCACACCACTGTTGGTGACCGAACCGTCGATCGCGGCTTCGACCTCGATGTCGCCGGACCATCCCTCTGCCGTGAACTGGGTGCGCAGCAGGGCCAGATGCGGGTCGCCCATGTGCACCAGCCGCAGCTGACGCACTGTGAGGCCGCGTCCGTCCTCTGCCACGTACCGCAGGGTCCGCTCGAGGGTTCCGGAGCGCAGGTCCAGTCTCTGGCGGTGGTCGCGCAGCGCCGGGCTGTCGGGGCTGAACCAGGGCGCGTCGCCGTCGGCGGTGTGCATACGGAAGCGCAGCGGCAGCCAGTTGGGCAGGTTGACCATGTCCTCGTTCTCGACCTGGCGGCCGGCGACGTTCGAGGTGAGGCGGTTGTAGCAGCCCGCCGCGTACGTGCCCGGGTAGTGAAACGCGTCGGTGGTGCACTCGGGGGCGGTTCCCCGGGTGGCGAAGTAGCCGTTGCCGAGCGTGCACAACGCCTCGCGCAGCCGCTCACGAGCGGGGTCGTATCCCTCGTACGTCCAGATCCACTCGTGCATCGCCAGTCCTCGAGGTGCTCGGGCGGTTCAGGGGCGGGCTGCGGGCTCAGGGGGCTGTGTACGGCCATCCGTAGCCGGGCTCGGGAGGGCTCCCCACACCGGCGCCCATCGCTTCGAGGTCCCGGTCGGCCGTCCTCATCAGCTGCCGGGCAAGGCTGTGCATGGCACGGCTCGCTGCGAGTTCGTCGCCGATCTCCGGAACGTCCACGTCCTGCGGACTGCAGTGTGCCGTGCCGTGTCCTGTGAACGTGGCCTCACCGGTGTCCAGCACGGCGCGGGCCTTCGTCGTCCCGTCCTCCTCCGTGAGGACCAGTTCGACCTTCCACTCCCTCGTCCTTGTCATGGCGCACTCTCCCCGGCCAGTCGGCGGTACTGGTTCAAGGATCCGCCCTGCCCGGCACCTCTGCGACACGTCCGCCGGCAACGGCGCCGAACCCGCCCGGGCAGATCACCATGGAGGCAGCGGACGAACACGGAGGCAGTCCCATGAGGCGCGCAATCGCTGTCGGAGTGGACGGTTCGCCGGAGAGCCTGGCCGCCGCCGACTGGGCCGCACGTGAGGCGGCACGGCGGGAGCTGCCGCTCCACCTGGTGCACGCCTGGCGCCGGCCGCCCGTCGACGAACCCCTGGCGCAGGACGGTCGGGCCCAGGTGCGCGCGGCGGAGGCGGTGCTGCGGGACGCCGAGCTGCGGGTCGCGGAGCACTACGAGCGGGTGCCCCTGAGCGCCGAAGCGGTGCCGGACACACCGGTGCCCGCGCTGCTGGCCGCGGCGGCACGCGCCGAGATGCTGGTGCTGGGCTCGCAGGGGCACGGCGCCCTCGTCGGCTTCCTGCTCGGCTCCTACGGCCGGCAGGTGATCGCCGCGGCGACCCGGCCGGTGGTCTCGGTCCGGGCCCGTCCCGAGGACGAGCCGGAGCCGGACACGGGACCGGTGGTGGTGGGCCAGCAGGGCACCGCGGAGGAGAGCGACGCGGTGCTCCGGTTCGCCTTCGGGGCAGCGGCCGCCGGCGACGAAGACCTGCTGGCCGTAAGGGCGTGGAGCCCGCCACCGGTGTTCACCTACGGGCCGGGCCTGATGCACTTCGCCGACGAGTTCGGCGGTCTCGAGCCGTTCGAGAGAAAGGCTCTGGAGCAGGCGCTGGAGCCGTGGCGGCAGCGGTTCCCGCAGGTGCGGGTGACCGCTCGTGTGGAGATCGGGAGCGCCGGCCAGGCGCTGCTGTCGGCCGCCGCCGGCGCCCGGCTGCTGGTGGTGGGCCGCCGGGTGCGCCGCTCCCCCATCGGCGGCCGTATCGGGTCCGTGGCGCACGCGTCGCTCCACCACGCGTCATGCCCGGTCGCGGTCGTCCCGCACGACTGACGGGCCGGTGGGACGCACCCTCCGCCATGTCGCGTCCCTGACCGGGCTGTCCTCCGCGAGGGAGCCGGGGGCTGCGCGGCTGGGGCGGCCGGACTTAGCCGGCCGAGGAACCCGCGGTGCACCGCGGTTGCCGGCGGTCGTGACGCCGGTCGAAAGTTCGACACGCGGCGCGCTCCGGTCGCGGACGAGGCCACAGACGGGCCCCGGATGCAGGAAGCCACAGCCGCGGGGATAGTGGAGATATCGCGGACTCCGAGCGGGCGCCCTTGAGTTGCAGCCGCTGGAGTCCTTACCGGAAGGCGTGTTCTTTCTCTGGAGACGCCGAGATGTTCGTACTGTTTTTCGACATCGGTGCCACACTCGCGGACGTGAGCGTCACAGCCGACGGCTCATTGACCTTTCAACCGCGCCCGCGCGTCGTCAAGGTTCTCGATTCCTTTGCGCAGGTACGCAAGGGCATCATTTCGAACCCGGGCCCAGGAACCACCGCGCGCGAGAACGCGGCGGACGCGCTCGAAGCCGCGTTCGGCGGCCGCTTCGCCGAAGAGGCACTGGTCCACTGGGGTGCCAAGGACAGTCGGGCGACATTCGACGGCGCCGTCACGAGCGCGGGGGCGGGAGCCGGCAACTGCGTGTTCGTGGGCGAGGATTCCGACGAGCGCGCGTTCGCGCGCGAGGCAGGGATGCGCACCGCGGCCCACCCCGTCTTCACGCTCGCCGCGGTCGAGGGCCGTCCAGTCCACTGGGCGAGGATGGAGGTGCCGGAGGACCGGAGCCTGGCCGAGCTGGAGGCGGTCGCGAACCTCGACGAGGTCGTGCCGGTGCACGTGGCGTCCGACCGGCTCGTCCTCGCCATGGCGACCGCGCGGGGCCTGCGCGCCGTCGAGCAGAGCGGGTTCACCGCCGACCTCCGCGGTCACGTGGAGGAGACGTCCGCCTTCCTCGTGCGTGACGACCGTCCGGTTTCCGTACCGGAGGCCTTCGCTGAAGCCTCGGCGTCTTCCAGGGCCGCGGCCGAGGCGACCATGCGCGCGGAGGCGGCGTTCGCCTTCGTCTCGGCCGAACTCTCCGGATCGCGGCCGCCGGTCTCCTCGCTCGGTCCGGCGCCCGGCGGCGTCTACATAGCCGCCGCTGCCGGTCTCCCGGTCGAGAACGTGCACATCCCCGGCGCCCGGCCCGGGCACATCGAGCGCCTGCTTCCCGACCCCGCTCTTCTGTCCCGGCCCGGTCAGGCGCTTGCCGAACGGTTCGTCGCCGCCTTCGCCCCCGGGGCACCGTCCCAGGATACGGTCGCCGCGGTGCGCGCGGCGGTGACACCGTCGGCCATACGGGCCCATGTTGCCCGTATCTCCGGTGCCGATCCGCTCGTCGAGGGCGGCCCGCTCACGGTGCGCAGCCGTGACGCGTCAAGCGCGGACAACGAGCGGGTCGTCGACGCGCTCGCCGGGCGGCTCCACGAGCTGGGTCTCGAGGTCCGGCGGCACGCGTTCACCTGGCGCGGGCACAGACTCTCCAATGTGGAGGCCGAGCTGGCGGTCGAGGCCTCGGACGCCGTCGTCCTTGTCACCGCTCACCTCGACTCGACCGGGGCCGAGGGCGAGTTCTTCGACTCCGCGGGCCGCTCACGCCCGTACGACCCGGCGGTCGATCCGGCACCGGGCGCGGACGACGACGGCAGCGGAACAGCGGCGGTCATGGCGACGGCGGAGTGCCTGAGTTCGATGGTCGCCTCGGGCAGGACGCCGGCACGGAGTGTGCGCTTCGTGCTGTTCAACGCCGAGGAGCAGGGGCTCGTCGGCAGCAAGGCCTACGCGCGGGCGGTCGCGGCGGCCGGGGACGCCATCGCTGGCGTCCTGCAGATGGACATGATCGCGGGTTTCCAGGGCGGCACGCGGACAATGGAGATCCACGCGGGCTCCGTCGTTCCCGGTCCGGTTGCGGGCGCCTCCGACGCACTCTCCGACCTCGTCGCACAGGCCGGCCCCGCGGTCGCCCCCGACTTCACGGTCCAGCAGCTCACGGGCGCCGCCGATCCGGCCGTGGGCCGCAGCGACCATGCAAGCTTCCACGAACGCGGCTGGGCGGCCGTCGCCGTCTCCGAGAACTTCTTCGACGACACCCGACCGGCCACCGGCACCCGGCAGTACCACAGGCCGGGCGACACCCTTCTCGACAGGGACCACGACGCGGACTACGCGGCCTCGATCGCGCGCACGGTCGCGGTGGCCGCGCTGACCCTCGCGGGTCTCTGACTCTCGATAACGCTCCGGACAGGGGACCGCGCCATGAGCGCACTCATCGACAAGCGAGACATGACCTACGACCGCCTGGGCGAGGTGGGGGGAGCCGACGCCTTCCTGGAGTCGACCGGCCCGGACGACGACACCCGCACAGCCCAGCACGGCAAGCTGAACCGCTTCACCGGGCACCTGGGCGAGCTGCGAACGGCCGACGTTCCCGGATTCGCCGCAGAGGACGCGACCGGCGCGGTCTCGGACGCCGACTACATCGCCCGTGCCAAGGCCTACATCACCTCGGTGTCGGAGGCGATCGGATTCGCACCCGAGGACGCGGTGGAATTCGAGGCCGATCCGGCGGTGACGACCACGAGCGAGGGCATGCGGGTGGTGAGCCTGCGGCAGACGCTCAACGGCATCGAGGTGTGGGCGATGTCGCCGAAGGTGTGGCTTGACGAGGGTGGCCGCGTCGACCGGATCGTCGGGCAGACGGCGAGCGTGCCGGCCACTCTCCCGGCGAAGCCGGCAGTTGGGGCCGAAGTGGCTCTGCTAGTCGCGGCCGCGAAGGCCGCCGAGCCGCGCACGCTCGAGAGCCCCTTCGGCACGGACGAACTCCCCCGTCTGGACCTCTCGGAGGGCTTCGAGCGCCTGTCGCACCAGCCGCGCAACGACCAGCCCATGACGTTCAGCAAGGGACCGTTCGAGGAGCCCGTCCCGGCCCGGCTGGTGTACCTCAACATGGGCGATCACGTCCGGCTGACGTGGCTGTTCGTCTTCTCCAGGGAGAACCTGGCCGCCCAGTACCAGGCACTCGTCGAGGCCGACGACCGGACCACGGACATCAACGCGCCCGAGATCCTCTACTTCCACGACACCACCAACCACGCGGTCGCCGGACACGTCTTCAGGCAGAACCCGGGCGAGAGCACCTTCGACGAGGTGCCCTTCCCGCTGCCCGCGAGCGACTATCCCACCCTCCTGCCGACGGGCTTCCCTCCCGAGTTCACGGCCTGGAACCAGCCGCAGAACGGGAGCCTCACGACCGAGGGCAACAATGTGCGCGCCCTCAACGGGACGAGCCGGCAACCCGTGCGGATCGCACTCGACGGCGCCGGCAACGGCGTGTTCAAGGCCCGGGAGGACACGCCCGAGCAGTTCGTCACCAACATCTTCTACTTCTGCAACTACATGCACGACTTCTTCATGACGCTCGGCTTCACGGAGGAGCACGGCAACTTCCAGACCACGAACCCGACCGGGCTGGGGAAGGGCGCCGATCCCGTCCTCGCCTTCGCGCACCCGGGGCCGGTGTTCGGGACGGCCAACATGTCGACACGGGCGGACGGGCTGGCCGCGGTGATGAACATGGGCCTGGTCAGGCGCGGCGGCAGCGAACGCCACACGGCCGACGATGCGGACGTCGTGTTCCACGAGTTCGTCCACGGCGTGACGAACCGCCTCGTGGGCGGCTTGTTCGATGCGAACGGACTGGAGGAGGAGCAGTCGGAGGCGATGGGCGAGGGCTGGGGAGACTATTTCGCGCTCACCATCCGGAACTTCTCCCGTTCCGACGAGCGGGTGGTCACCGGCAGTTGGGTGGTCGGGCGGCCGGAAGGCATCCGGCAGCGGCCGTACGACTCGCGGTACCCCGGCGGTTTCGGCGACATCAGCAAGGGCCCGGGAGAGATCTCCGGCGTCGGCAACGAAAACCTGACGTACCAGGAAGTCCACGATGTCGGCGAGATCTGGTGCGCGGCGCTCATGGAAGTGACCCGCAAGGTCTCCGCCGCGCTCGGTGACAAGAACCGGGGCTACCGCGTGACCTGGCAGGCCGTCGTCGACGGTCTCAAGCTCACACCGAAGGACCCGTCGTTCCTCATGGCCCGCGACGCCGTTCTGAGCGCCTTCAAGGCGATGAAGAACGAGGGCGGCCCGCTGACCGCGGAGGAGTACGAGCAGGTCCGCAGCGCGGCCTGGAGCGCCTTCGCACGGTTCGGGATGGGCTTCGACGCCTTCTGCCCGAACGCCTCCTTCTTCGGCTGCCGGGGCGGCACGCAGATGCCGCCGCCCGGGCGGGACGACTGAGGCATCACGGGGAGCGGGCGAGGAGGCTGAGCCATGACGACATCGGAACGCGTATCCGAGGCGGAAGCGGACTACGTGTCACAACTCGAGGCGGCAGCGCGGCGCTATGCGGACCGTACCGCGGAACGCGAGCGCACACGGTCCGTGCTCGACGATCGCGGCGTCCTGTACGCCGACGAGCCGGAACGGGTCGGCAAACGGCTTGCCCGGCTGGGTGCCGACTGGTCCCTGGCCCGGGCGATCGAGAAGTCCCCCACTGAACCGGCCACCGCTGCGGGCAGCACCCTGTCCCTGCCCCCGGACAGCTTCAGCGCCGATGTCCTGGGGCTGGAACGGCTCATCGGGCGCAACAACCTCACTCCGGTCGCGTTCCTGGAGGACGGCACACGGGCCGCCCGCCCGGTGGGACGTATCACCACCGCCGGACCGGGGGGCGGCCACGGCACGGGATTCATGGTGTCCCCGTCCCTGCTGCTCACCAACAACCATGTGCTGCGCAGCAGGGAGACGGCGGGCAGAAGCGTCGTCGCGTTCAACTTCCAGGCGGGGCCCGACGGCGAAGCACTCACACCGGTCGTGTTCCCGCTGGAGCCTCAGCGGTTCTTCGTGACCGAGCGGGCCCTGGACTTCAGCCTTGTCGCGGTGGCACAACGCAACGCACGGGGCGATCCGCTCTCGGGGTTCGGATGGCTGCCCCTCAGCGGAGTACAGGGAAAGGTCATTCTCGGCGAGTTCGTCAACGTCATCCAGCACCCCCGGGGTGAGCCGAAACAGCTCGCGCTCCGCGAGAACCAGGTCGTCGACCTGCTGGACCGGTTCCTGCACTACGCGTCCGACACCGATCAGGGGTCGTCGGGCTCTCCCGTGTTCAACGACCAGTGGGAGGTCGTCGCGCTGCACCACTCGGCAGTCCCCGTGACGGACGCGGCGAACCGGCCCCTGAGCGTCGACGGAAACGCATGGACACCGGCTACGGGCGAGCATCGAATCGCCTGGAAGGCCAATGAGGGCGTGCGGATCAGCCGCGTACTGCAGGCGCTGCGCGAGATCACACTGACCGGAGTGGAAGCACAGTTGCGGGACGAGGTGTTCACCGCCCCGGCCGCACCGCCGCCGATGGCTGCCTCGCGCCGTTCGGCGGCCCCGTCCTCGCTCGACGGCGCCGCGGCGGGCGAGTCCGTCGCGGCCGCCGGCGACGGGGTGGCCGTGTCCGGCGGAGGCGTCGCCGGGGACGGAACGTTCGTCTTCGAGGACGCCGTTCGTTTCACGATGCCCTTGCGGTTCAGGGTCTCCGTGGGCCCGGCGGACGGCGCGGGACGGGGGCGTGAGCCGGCCCCCCGGGCCGCCGTGGCGCCCGCCGGCGCCCCGCCCGTGACAGGCACGGACGGACATTCGGGTGCCGGCCTGGCGGTCGAGAGGGACGTGGACGCGGCCCTGGTCAACTTCCGGCTCGGACAGGAGCGTGTGTACTTCGACCGTGCCGCCGACAAGGCCGCACGCGACGCCTATTACGCGGGGGTCATCCGGACCGGTGACGGCACGGCGCTGCGCACGGCGCTGACCCGGCTGCTGGAGGACACGCACGCGCCGAGGCCGAAATACAAGCCGATCCGTCTCGTGTACCCGTGGGTCGACCTCCACAAGGACGGCCGGCTGCGCAGCATCTACTCCGGCAGGACATTCACGGCCGAAGAGTTCATCCGCGCCGATGCCGCCGTCGAGATCGCCCGCATCGCACGTCTGGAGGAACTCCTGCTGCGTGAGAGCACCGCGGGGCCGGCCGAACTGGCGGCGGAGTTCGACGCGCTGGAGGCGTCGATGCCCTTCAACTGCGAGCACGTCGTCCCGCAGTCGTGGTTCACCAAGGAGGAACCCATGCGGGGAGACCTCCACCACCTCTTCGCCTGTGAGGTGGGATGCAACAGCTTCCGCGGCAACTTCCCCTATGTCGACTTCCCGGGCTTCGAGGAGGCGGTCCGGCACGAGTGCGGAATGCGCGAGGCGGTGGGATTCGAGCCCGAGGAAGGCAAGGGCGCCGTCGCGAGGGCCACCCTGTACTTCCTGCTGCGGTACCCCGGGCTCATCGGTGATGCCACGCGGGAGTTCCCCGAGGAGCGGCTGCCGCTGCTGCTCTCCTGGCACGACAACGAGCCCGTGAGCGAGTACGAGTTGCATCGCAATGCCGCGATCGCCGACATCCAGGGCAATCGCAACCCGCTGATAGACCACCCGGAGTGGGCCCACGAGCTCGACTTCTCCGGCGTGTGGCCCTGAACACCCCTGAACGCCGAGCCGTCGGAGGGTGAGGTGCCGGCATGCCAGACGTCGTCGAGCGGGCCGCACTTCTGGCGTACCCGATGACGGGTCCGGCCGGCCGGAACGCCACGCCGGGCCGGAACGGACGATGGCTTGGCCGAGCGTGCCCGTCTTTGCACGAGTGCGTTGCGGCTGTTGCCGTTGTTCTTCCCGGCCGCCCAACGGGCGGTGGTGGGACGAGATGTGCACCGCCGGTCCGGGGCGGCTGCAGTCCGAGCGAACGGACGAACGGACGGACGGGTGGACCGGGCAGGCGCCGCGGACGGCTGCGGCCGGCGGCTCCGGCGGGCGGGTGCCGCGGACGGCTCCGGTGCGGACGTGGACGGTCATGGCACCGGCTCCCCGAGGACACGGTCCAGGGGCACGGAGGCCGTCGTCGTGACCGCCGCCAGGTCCAGGTCGGCCGGTGACGGCATGACGCTGCCCGGCAGCTGAACGGCCGCGGTGCCGTGGGCGACGGCGGCCGCCAGTGCGGTGGGGCCGCTGCCGCCGGCAGCGAGGAAGCCCGCGAGGGAGGCGTCCCCCGCGCCGACGTTGCTGCGGACGACGGCGGCGGGCGCATGCCCGAACCAGGTGCCGGTGGTGTCGACCAGCAACTGGCCGTCCGCCCCCAGGCTGGCCAGGACCGCCCGGGCGCCCCGGTCGCGGAGCTCCTCTGCCGCCTTGGCGGCGTCGCCGACGGTGGCGAGCGGGCGGCCGACTGCTTCCGCGAGCTCCTCGGCATTGGGCTTGACCACATCGGGCTGCTCCGCAAGCGCGGCGGTCAGGGCCGCCCCCGAGGTGTCGAGGGCGACGCGGGCGCCGACTGTGTGGATACGGGCCACGAGCTCGGCGTACCACTCGGGGCGCAGACCCCCCGGCAGGCTGCCGCAGCAGGCGATCCAGTCGATCTCGGCCGACCGCGTCCGTACGGTCTCCAGCAGGGCCTCGGCCTCCGCGGGGGCGATGTCGGGTCCTGCCGCGTTCACCTTGGTCAGGGTGCCGTCGGGCTCGACGAGCGTGATGTTGACGCGGGTGGAGCCGGCGATGGGGACTCCGGCCGCCTCAATGCCGTGGTCGCCGAGCAGCCTGGCGAGCAGCGCGCCTTCGGGACCGCCGAGTGGCACGACGGCGACGGTGTGGTGGCCGGCGGCGGCGACCGCACGTGAGACGTTGACGCCCTTGCCGCCGGGGTCGACCCGGTCAGCGGTGGCGCGCAGCACGGCTCCACGGTGCAGGGACGGCAGTTCGTAGGTGCGGTCCAGGCTCGGGTTCGGGGTGATGGTGAGGATCATGCGCGCACGACCTCCGTTCCCTGCCGCTCGATCGTGCGGGCGTCCTCCGGGCTGAGCCCGGTGTCGGTGATCAGCAGGTCCACGTCCGCGAGATCGCCGAAGCGGGCGAAGTGCTGCTGTCCGAACTTGGCGGAGTCGGCCAGCAGAACGACCCTGCGGGCGGCCTGCATGGCGGCCCGCTTGACCGCGGCCTCGGCCAGATCGGGGGTGGTCAGGCCGCCCTCGACATCGAACCCGTTGGTGGCGAGGAAGATCACGTCGGCCTTGATCTCGCTGTACGCGCGCAGCGCCCAGGCGTCGACGGCGGCGCGGGTGCGGTGCCGCACCCGGCCGCCGACCAGATGGAGGGCGATGCCCGGGTGGTCCGCGAGCCGGGCCGCGACGGGCAGGGCGTGAGTGATGACCGTGAGCGGCGATTCCACCGGAAGGCCGGCGGCGAGCCTCGCCGAGGTCGTGCCGGCGTCCAGGGTCACGCTGCCTCCGGACGGCATGCCCGCCTACCGAGTCCTGACCGGCCCCGACGACGCGGCGTTCTGCCGACGAGTGAGCGACGTACTCGCTCTCGGATATCAACTGCACGGCGGGCCGGCTGTCACGTTCAACGGGGAGCGCGTCATCGTCGCGCAGGCCGTGCTGTGGCCACTGCGCCAGGCCGGAGACCCGGAGGCCCCCGCCGCCGGGGGCGGCGCGGGCTGAGCCCGTCAGGGCCCCGAACCCGCGGAGTTCACCGCAGCGGCACGCCGTGCTCGTCGAGCCGGCCGACCTGCCGGACCGCCCTGCAGCACGGTGGACAGCAACCGGTCGGCGCTGCCGAGGGCTTCCGCCGCCTCGACGATCAGCCGCGCCGGTATGTCGCAGATGGCGGCCGCCCACTCGGGGCCGCGCGATCCGGTCCACCGCGGCGCCCATGTCCGCCTCTCGTGTCATGCGGCCGGCACTGGGCGTACCGACCGCTCAGAAGTGTCCGCCGTCCGGGACTCGTCACGTGCGCGAGGTGCGCCGGTTGCCCCTCGTAGGTGCGGTCCGTCACTGAAATGGCGGATGTCGGGAACAGCCCCACACATCACCTACCTATAGATTGCTCCGGTATATGTCCTTGGGAGCGTCTTTCTGCCGGTGCGACCGTGCCGTGAACAGAGCAGAAGGCACCCGAACGTACGGGAGTTCGTGTGACATCTGAGCCAGGTCCTCGCCTCGATGTGCAGCCTGAGGACGCATACGAGGACGAGCTGCCCGTACATCGGAGGCAGCCCGGCAATGTGGTGATCAAGTGGCTGACGACCACCGACCACAAGACGATCGGCACGCTGTACATGTCGACGGCCTTCGGCTTCTTCCTCATCGGCGGCCTGATGGCATTGGTGATGCGCGCCGAACTGGCGCGGCCCGGGCTGCAGATCGTGTCGAGCGAGCAGTTCAACCAGGCGTTCACGATGCACGGCACGGTCATGCTGCTGATGTTCGCGACGCCGCTGTTCGCCGGCTTCGCGAACTGGATCATGCCGCTGCAGATCGGCGCGCCGGACGTGGCCTTCCCGCGTCTGAACATGTTCGCGTACTGGCTGTACCTCTTCGGCTCGCTGATCGCGGTGGCCGGCTTCCTCACCCCGCAGGGTGCGGCCGACTTCGGCTGGTTCGCCTACTCCCCCCTGACGGACGCCGTCCGCTCGCCGGGTATCGGCGGAGACATGTGGATCATGGGTCTGGCCTTCTCCGGCTTCGGCACGATCCTCGGCTCGGTCAACTTCATCACCACGATCATCTGCATGCGCGCTCCCGGCATGACGATGTTCCGGATGCCGATGTTCACCTGGACCGTGCTGCTGACCGGTGTGCTGGTCCTGCTCGCCTTCCCGGTCCTGGCGGCCGCGCTGTTCGCCCTGGAGGCGGACCGAAAGTTCGGGGCGCACGTCTTCGACGCGTCCAACGGCGGCGCGCTGCTGTGGCAGCACCTCTTCTGGTTCTTCGGCCATCCAGAGGTGTACATCATCGCCCTGCCGTTCTTCGGCATCGTCTCGGAGATCATTCCGGTCTTCTCCCGCAAGCCGCTGTTCGGATACATCGGCCTGATCGGTGCGACGATCGCGATCGCCGGTCTGTCCGTGACGGTCTGGGCGCACCACATGTACGTCACAGGCGGTGTGCTGCTGCCGTTCTTCTCCTTCATGACGTTCCTGATCGCCGTGCCGACGGGCGTGAAGTTCTTCAACTGGATCGGAACGATGTGGAAGGGCTCGTTGTCCTTCGAGACACCGATGCTCTGGACGGTGGGCTTCCTGGTGACGTTCCTGTTCGGTGGCCTGACGGGCGTCATCCTGGCCTCGCCGCCGCTGGACTTCCACGTCTCGGACTCGTACTTCGTCGTCGCGCACTTCCACTACGTCGTCTTCGGCACCGTGGTGTTCGCGATGTTCGCCGGATTCCACTTCTGGTGGCCGAAGTTCACGGGCAGGATGCTGGACGAGCGGCTCGGCAAGATCACCTTCTGGACGCTGTTCATCGGCTTCCACGGCACGTTCCTGGTGCAGCACTGGCTGGGCGCAGAGGGCATGCCGCGTCGTTACTCGGACTACCTCGCGGCCGACGGCTTCACCGCGCTGAACACCATCTCGACGATCGCCTCGTTCCTGCTCGGTGCGTCGATGCTGCCGTTCATGTACAACGTCTGGAAGACGGCGAGATACGGGAAGATGGTCGGGGTCGACGACCCCTGGGGCTACGGCCGTTCGCTCGAGTGGGCCACGTCCTGCCCGCCGCCGCGGCACAACTTCACCACCCTGCCCCGCATCCGCTCCGAGTCGCCCGCCTTCGACCTCCACCATCCGGGCATCGCGACGCTCGACCACGTGACCGACGCGGGCCGACGCGATGTCTACGAGCCGGGGCAGGGAGTCGCCCCGCCGCTCGGCGACGGCAAGAACGAGAGGTGAGCGGTCCGGTGCGGCAGCCGGAGACCGAGTCCGAGATCGCTGCGGGGATCGCGAGGATCGAGGGCTATCTGCTCGCCCGGAGCCATGTGCAGGAGGCCGAACGGGATGCGGAGGCGTTCGCCGACCGGATGCCCTGGCTGACCACCGGGCAGCGCGAGGAGGTCGTCCGCGTCTACACAGGGGACCGCATCGCCGTGTCACGGCGCGTCCTCGAGGCGCTGGTGGCACGGTCCCAGGAGCTGCGCGCGGAGTACACGGCCCGCTACGAGGAGCTCAGGCGCCGCCTGCTGTGCGCGGGCGTCGCGGCGCTGCTCGGTTCTGCGGTCCTGTGTGTGCTCGCGGGATTCCTGGCCACCTACCGCTAGGGGCCGGGCCCGTGATGCCGTGAGCCGGGGGTGTGCCGCCGGCTCACGGCACGGCTTTTCGCCGGGCGATACTGGTGGGATGAGCATGTCTGCGCTCAGAGCACCCGGCCTGCGGCAACGCCTCGGCAGCAGCCTCTCCGCACGCGTCGCGGGGCCGGACGGCCCCGCGACGCGTGCCCGGATCCACGACACTCCGGGGCCCCGGTGGTTCGGCCCCGACCGGCCCATCCGTACCGTCCACGGCGACGCCTCGATGTTCATCGGCGGCCTCAGCGCCCTGTTGCTGCAGACCATGCACCCGCTGGCCATGGCGGCCGTGGCGGCCCACTCCGGCTATCGGGGGGACCCGTGGGGACGGCTCCAGCGGACCAGCACCTTTCTGGCCGTGACAACGTACGGAACGGCCGACGACGCGCGGCACGCGGTGGACACCGTCCGGGCGGTCCACGAAAGGGTGACCGGCACGACGGAGGCCGGTGAGGCCTACCGTGCCTCCGACCCGAGTCTTCTGGCATGGGTGCATGTCGCGGAGGTCGACAGCTTTCTGCGCGCCCACCAGCGCTACGGCGCCCACCCGCTGGACGCCGCCGGCTGCGACGGCTACATCGCCGACACGGCACGGGTGGCAACCGCGCTGGGAGTTGTCGACCCCCCGCACGACCGCCGGGAGCTGGCCGAACGGCTGACCGCGTACCGCACCGAGCTCCGGCCCACCGAGGAAGCCCGGGAGGCGGCCCGCTTCATCCTCCTCCATCCGCCGCTGCCGTGGGCAGCCCGTGCCCCGTACGCGCTCCTGGCCGCGAACGCGGTCTCCATGCTGCCGCCGTGGGCACGCAAGCCGCTCGGCCTGCCCTACCTGCCGGCCGTCGAGGGGTCCTGTGTGCGGATCGGCGGGATCGCGCTGACCCGGACGATTCGGTGGGCCATGGCGCCGACGGCCCGAACCGGCGGCACGAGCCGCTAGGTGTACTCGGCCATGAGATTGGTTGCTCGCATCGGTAGTTGACCAAGAAGACCCTGGCGGGCGCGGGGAGACCCCATGCACCAGAACCTCTCCCCACGCCCTGCGGTCGTAGGGCCCCCGCTCACCGATCCGGCCTGGTCCGGACGAAAGACCCTGGCTAGGCGGGGGCGAGTTCGGCTGCTCCGAAGGAGACGTCGAACCGGTCGCACCAAATGCTCACGCTGGTGTACTCGTCGAGATCGACGCCGGCGGGCAGGACGTAGTTCTGGTCCCCCTTGTTGCCCTTCAACTTGCCCAGGCTCAGGTACTTCCCGTCGTCGAACACGCCCCAGCCGGCCTTGCCCTCCTTCACCGGGGCGTCGGTGATCCAGACGCGCAGATCGGGGCCGTTGCTCGTGTCGAGACCCTCCAGGCGCAGGGTGCGGGAGCCGTCCGGCAACCGGAGGATCTTCACCGTTCCGGTGGTCCGGTGCTCGTGGGTGATGAACTCACCGCTGACCAGCGTCCTGGGCACCGACGCCGTCGGATCCGGGTCCGCCGAGGGGCTTGACGAGGCCTCGGCGGGTTCCGTCGGCGCCGCGACCGCCGTCGGGAGCTCCTCCCGTACGGTTTCGTTCTGCCAGAGCTTCCAAGGCTGGAACCAGTAGAGTCCGGCCCCTGCCGTGAGCACGGCCGCCACCACCGCCCCTGTGATCATCTGCTTCTTTCGCGAGCGTCGTGCGCGTTCCATGCCTGGCCTTCCGGAGTTGCCGTGTGTGTGCCGTCATTCAACGGCATCTGCGGCGGTCTCGCCCCCGACCGACTGATGACGGATTCCTTACGCCTGCCCGGCCGGGCCCGCCTCGCGCGGACCGCGCACCGTCCGCCCGGCGCAAATACAATGAACGCGGGCTCCACGCCCAGCCGATCCGGGTCCACCGTGCGCCGCGCGAGTGTCCGGGCCGGTCGACCTTCGGACGCAGCTCGGAGAGGTCCATGACCCGGCGCCGTCCCCTGCGATCGGCGACCGCCGACGAGATGCTGGCCACCCTTGGACGGCTCACGGATCGTGTGCGTCAAGGCGCGGAGCGGCAGAAGGCCCGGGTCGAACTGGCCGAGGCACTGCAGCGCTGGATGCTGCACGCCGACCTGCCGGCCGTTCCGGGGCTGCGGGTCGCGGCCGCGTACGCTCCGGCGCGCAACGGCCTGGACATCGGCGGTGACTGGTACGACGGTTTCGTGCTGCCCGACGGCTCCCTCGGCTTCTCCATCGGCGACGTGCAGGGCCACGACGTGGAGGCCGCCGCCTTCATGGGCCAGGTACGCATCGGGCTGCGCGCCGTGGCCACCGCCACCCCCGCCACGCCCGACCCGGGCGAAGTGCTTCGCCGGGCCAACGAGCTGCTGGTGTCCGTGGACCACGGGCTGTTCGCGACGTGCAGCTTTCTCCGCTACCACCCGGCCACCGGCGAGCTGGAGACCGCCCGTGCGGGGCATGTGCCCGCCGTATGGGCGACGTCCGGCGGGTACGGCGGGATCGTCGAGGACGAGGCGGGTGTGCCGCTCGGCATCCTGCCGGGCGAGCTGTACCCGGTCCAGCGGCGCCGGCTGTCCGGCGGCGGCGCGTTCGTCCTGCTGACGGACGGTGTCGTGGAAGGGCCCTCGTACCCCATCGAGGCGGGGCTGGAGGCGGTCACCCGGCTGGTCCATTCCGCGGTGCAGCAGGGCGTGGGTGCGGGGGAACTGGCCGCACAGGTGATGGACGCGGCGGCGCTCACCGAGCACACGGACGACGCAGCGGTCCTGGTTCTGCTCCACGACCCGTTGGAGGCCGCCGCGACAGCGCGGTACGCGCCGGACACCGGATAGATCCGGGACGCCTGCCGCGCGTGTCACGCGGACTCGGCGGCACGAACGCTGTGTGATGAAGGGCGTGGTCCGCAGCGAGCAAGTCCGACGTACGGCCGCAGCGCTGCTGCGGATCCTCGCCGTTGCCGCCGCCTACTGGATCGGCGGGCAGATCGGCCTGCTCCAGCAGGTGGTCGTGGAGGGGGCTGTGGTCACCCCCCTGTGGCCCCCCACGGGCATCGCCCTGACCTGCCTGCTGTGGCTGGGGGCAGGGGTGTGGCCCGGGATCGTTCTCGGCACGGTGATCACCATCGCCACCATCGGCTCCATGGACGTGGGCTCCATCGGCATCCTGGCCGGCAACACGATCGCGCCTGTGGCCGCGTATCTCATGCTCCGGCGGATCGGCTTCCGGACGGAGCTCGACCGGCTGCGCGACGGGCTGGCGCTCATCTTCCTCGGCGCACTGGGCGGCATGCTCATCAGCGCGACGCTCGGCGCGGGAAGCCTGGTGGCGAACGGGTCCCTGTCGCTCGGCGAGTTCTGGGTGGTGTGGTCGGCATGGTGGGCAGGGGACGCGATGGGGGTTCTCGTGATCACGCCGGTTCTGCTCGTCCTGCGCCGGGCCCGGATTCCCCGCATGACCCGGCCCTACTGGTGGACGGAGGCCATGGCCCTCGCCGTGGCGTCGCTGGCCGTCACGGTGGTCGCGACACGGGTCCAGCTGTCGCTGCTGTTCCTGGTGTTCCCGCTGCTGATCTGGGCCGCTCTGCGATTTCAGCTGCCCGGCTCCGCGCCGTGCGCGCTGATGATATCGGTGCTGGCGATCACGGCGGCCACGGACGGCGTCGGCCCGTTCGCCGACCGCTCCATTCCGGAGGTCATGGTCGTTCTCCAGGCTCTCAACGGGTGCGCGGCGCTGACCGGGCTGCTGCTGGCGGCGATCGTCACCGAGCAGATCGGCATCCGCCGCAAGATCGAAGAAGCCTGTGCGACGCTGGCCGAGGTCGTCGACCAGATCGCGCCGGGCGAGACGGCACACCTGTGGCCGCCCCCCGAGCGCTGCCCGCGCCCTGAGGATTAGGACGCCTGAGGGTCTCCGGCCCGGCGCGTCAGCCCGCGAACGCGGGGCAGGGCAAGACCTGCGCGGGCCGTCGTGATGTACCGGGAGCCCGGTGACTGGGGCCCGGTCACGATTCGATCGAAGGCGCACACATCGCCTTTCCTGCCACGGCCGGCGTGCTCCGTCCAGCCACGATGGTTGCCACTAATCTGAGCCGTATGGATGAGATCGGCGGAGTGGAGATCATTGCCTTCCCGGACGCCGAGGCGTTCGAGGACTGGCTGGCCGGGCACCACACACGCCATGAGGGGGTGTGGATCAAGGTGGCCAAGAAGAAGTCCGGCATCCCCACGGTCTCCTCCGACGAGATGGTCGACGTCGGGCTCTGCTACGGCTGGATCTCCGGGCAACGGCGGTCCTTCGACGAGCAGTACTACCTGCAGAAGTACGTGCCGCGCCGCCCCAAGAGCCTGTGGTCGCAGGTGAACGTGGACAAGGTGGCCGTGCTGACGGCCGAGGGGCGGATGCGCGAGCCGGGGCTGGCCGAGGTGCGCAGGGCCCAGGAGGACGGGCGGTGGGCGGCGGCGTACAAGTCGCAGAAGACGGCGACGGTACCCCCCGACCTCGAGGCGGCGCTCGACGCCGACCCCGAGGCCAGGAAGGCGTTCGAGGCGCTCGACAGGACCGGGCGCTATCTGACCGTCCTGCCACTGCTTCAGGCCCTCACACCGGAGCAGCGGCGAACTCGACTGGACAGGGCCCTGCAGACGCTGGTGGCGGGCGGCGGATGAGGGGCCTGCCCCCGCGCCCGCGACCCCTTTCGGTTCAGCGGGCGAGGAATTCGAGCAGTGCCTCGTTGAACTGCTCGGCATGCGTGAGGTTCAGCCCGTGGGGGGCGCCCTCGATCAGCGTGAGTGTGCTGCCGGGGATGTCCTTGTGGGATCGCTTGCCGCTGACCTCGAAGGGCACGATGCGGTCGCTGTCGCCGTGGATGATCAGCGTGGGCACGTCGACGGCCGCCAGATCGGCACGGAAGTCGGTGCGCGCGAAGGCTCTGATGCAGTCGAGGGTCCCTTTGGGCGACGCCATGGTGGCCAGGCCCACGTTGTAGGCGTGCTGCGCGGGGCTGACCAGGTCGGTGCGGTCACCGGCCTGGAAGAAGCCGGTGACGAAGCCGTCCAGGAAGGCCGGGCGGTCCTGGACGACGCCGTCCTCGAACTGGGCGATGGTGGCGTCGTCGAGGCCGCCGCCCGGGTTGTCGTCCGACTTGTAGAGGTAGGGCGGCACGGCTCCTGCCAGGACGGCCTGCTTGACGCGGCCGGTGCCGTAGATGCTGATGTAGCGCACCACTTCGCCCCCGCCCATCGAGAAGCCGACCAGGGTGGCGTGGTTGAGGTCGAGGTGGACCAGCAGGGCGCCGAGATCGTCGGCGAGGGTGTCGTAGTCGTATCCGTCCCACGGCTGGGACGACTGGCCGAATCCCCGCCGGTCGTACGTGATGACGCGGTAACCGGCTTCCACCAGCGGCCCGATCTGCTTCTCCCAGGACCGGCCGCTCAGCGGCCAGCCGTGGATCAGCACGACCGGCCTGCCCTGGCCGAAGTCCTCGTAGTGAAGCTCGACCGTGGCGTCCTGCGCCGTGCTCAGTTCGACTCTCGGCATGGATTCCGCTTCCTTTCCTCGCGATCAGAGGCGTATTCGCCCACATTGCCACAGGCGGGCGGCTTGAATAGTGCATGACCGCACCGACCGGCATTCCAGACGCTGCGCCCGAATGGGTGGATTCCCTCGCTGCCGGCGTGTTCGCCTGGGCCTTGCTCTAGGCGCTGTTTCTCGGATCTCCTGACGTGGGTGGGTTCTTGGGGTCAGGCTGGCTCTATGGGACGTGGGGATCTGACGAATGCGGAGTGGGATCGGCTGGAGTCGTTCTTACCTCGTGGTGGTACGCGTGGGGGTCGGTGGAGTGATCACCGGCGGGTGATCAACGGGGTGTTGTACCGGGTGCGGACGGGTGTGCAGTGGCGGGACCTGCCGGAACGGTTCGGGCCCTGGGAGACGGTCTACAAACGGCATCGTCGCTGGTCAGCCGATGGAACGTGGAAGATGCTGCTGACTCGGATCCAGGCCGCCGAGGACGCTGCGGGCGGGATCGACTGGGACGTGTCGGTGGACTCGACCGCGGTACGGGCCCACCAGCACGCCGCCGGCGCGAGGAAAGCACCGCCCGCCGCGGTTGCTCAAAGGGGGGTCGGGCGGGGGACGAATCAGGTCGATCCGGTGCTGCGGAAACTGGCGGCCCGGCTGGAGGAGGTGGTCAGATCGGCGAATGTCTGGGACGTTCCCGCGGAGGATTCACCACCAAGATCCACCTCGTTGCCGAGGGACGATGCCGGCCCCTCGCCCTCGTCCT